>JAJRVW010000114.1 GCA_024277115.1 Calditrichota bacterium | reverse complement strand
TTTTGTGAACACGCCCTCAAGAACTTCGGCAACAACTTTCCTCTTGAAAACCTCACTATATCTCTTTGGCTTGTTTTTGCTCATTTTTTGTCCTGGTTTTAGTTGACTGGTTTAGTCAACCTATTTCAGGACTATACACAGCTGGGATTGTCATTCTGACCCCGCCTCTTTTCCGACGGGGAGAAGAATCCCCTCTTTGAATGTTCTTTATACACCACGGAGGCACAGAGAGCGCAGAGGTTTTTATGTTTATCAAGGGCTTGATCATCGCTCGACGCTTGCGCGCGTTGGAAACGGATACCATCGCTCCAAGCGATGGTATCCGTGCTTTCCCGAGATGAAAGACCTTCCAGGTTTTAGAAACCTGGAAGGTCTCACCCTGTTGCTTTCGCAGATAGGATGCTTCGGTACAACTCAGTTGCAAATCCCCCGTAAAGTACACGGGATTTACAACCGATGTTCTTGATAGGGGCATGACAGCAGGTTTAATCCGTTTTTGGTTTTATGTCCGTTAAAAAGGCATTTTTATCAGAGCGGATGGACTCAATTTTTTGTAATGGTTTTTCGAGTTGGTTGCTGCGCACTGTACTCAATTCAAAGAATTCCTTTTGTGCCATTTCTATTTTTTTGCCCATGCTGTCCATCTTATCCTTAAACTTATCCCACTGTTTATTGAAATCCGAAAGCAGGTTTAAAATTTGTGCAGCTGTTTTTTCCAGGTTAAAATTCTCAACAGCCTGGCGGATTACGGCAAGGATGGCATAGAGCGTCATGGGCGAACTAAGAATCACTTTATTTTTTAATGCTTCGTCCAAAAGTCCCTGATCATTTTCGTTTATGAAAGCGTAGACTTGCTCATTGGGGATAAATACAATCATGTAATCCACAGTGTTGTTTGTGGGATTGATATAGTCGCGGGTCACCACTTCTTTTACCCTTTGGCGGGCGTCCCGTAAAAACTGGGTTTTAAACTGGTTTCTTTCCAAATCATTGTCAGCTTCCAAATAAGATAAATAATTGGTTAGGGGAAATTTTACATCCATGTTTACACATAAATCATGCGGTAATAAAAAAGTAAAATCCGGCCGGGAAGAGGAGTTTTCCATACTTTTTTGTTTTCGATAATTTATACCTTCCACAAGGCCGGCCATGCGCAATACATCCTCGGCCATGCGCTCGCCCCATTGCCCGCGTACCTGCGAGTGGCTTAATGCATTATTGAGTTGATTGGTTGTGTTTTGCAGTTTACGTGTTTGTTCAACCGAGTTTTTAAGTTGCTCACTAAGCTGGCCATAGCTTTCCTTACGTTCATTTTCGATTTTGCCTACAAGCGCCTGAACTTTGTTTAGCTCACTTTTCATTCCGGTTAAAGTTTGGTCGATTAATGCCTTTTTATTATACAGGTTCTCTTCACTTCGGCGGGACTGGTCCTGAAATTTTTGGTTGGCAAGTTTTAAAAATTCATTGGTGGACTTACTGAGTACATCCATTGAGAGCGCGCTAAAAGATTCTTTAAGTTGGCTGATTATTTTTTCAAGTTCACGGATTTTTTCTGTTTGCGAATGTTCGGCAAATTCCTGTGCAAGTTCTTTGGCCGATTTTTGTTGTCGGGTATATATAAAACCGATGATCATGGCGCCGAGTAAAAACCCGGAAACAAACAGGCCGATTTCTAATAAAGGCATATTTTCCTTTTAAGTTTTAATTTATCCCAGCCAAGCTCAGGAACGATTCTTTTCATTTCCATAAATCTTTTTTATATCCGGCTGCTCGGTAAAGTAAAAATGCGCCCAGATATAAATGTGGTTAAACACTGCTACAATCAGTGCTAGTTTTGATAGTAAAACCAATCCCGGTAAATAAAGGATTAAAAAACCAAAAACATACATCCCATTATTTGTAAAACGAAAGATTCCCTTCTTAACAAATGGCGCGTTAAAACTTTTGTCAAAATGGTCAATGCCATAAGCCCTTTTTAAACCGAAATACCGTATTACAGAATAGAAAAGATAAATGACCAGCGGTGTGATCAAAGCAGCGATCGAATAAGCAAAAATAGGTTTAACTGGCAGCGATCCCCGATTGCTAAAAGCCAGAAATCCAATAAAAAACAGGCGGCTGGCAAATAGAACCGAAAAGCCAATCGTAAACAATTTAAACGCTTTTTTAACACCAAAGTGCGACGTAAATGTATGCTTATAAAGTTCTATCCGCCAGACAAGCCATACATACGCTTGATGCAAAACCGGAACTGCAACAGCCAGCCAAAACCATGTTTTTGTTTTAACCCCCCAAAGAGAACCGCCCATGTCCATGCCGTTGTAGTTAAGAAAAATTTGTAACAAAAAAATTAAAATAAGTAAAGACAGCAAGTTCCAAAACTGAAAACGAAAAATATTTTTCATCACGACCCCTTTGTAAGATTAGTTTGTGTCCTTGACATTCTCAAGTCTATCTATAAATTTTTTTCGGTTTAGTTTTATTCCATCAAAAATGTCTTGTGGCCACGGATAAAAGGCGATCGGAATTTTAAAAGATGGGATTGTTTTTTGTAAATCAGCTTTTAGGTTTAATGTTTGCAACAGGTACCGGTAGTCAATAAAAGCCACAGGCCGAAAGCCAAATTCTTTATCCTTTACCGGGACGACTACGGCCTGCCTTATGCCCTCAATTTCCAACAAATGTTTTTCAATTTCTTCGGGATAAATATTTTCTCCGCCGGAGATGAACATATTATCCTTACGGCCCCAAACGGTCAACTGATTCGCATCATTAATCCGGCCCAGGTCTTTTGTATGGAACCAACCGGCTGGGTCTGAAACATTTTCCAGTTTTCCATCAGTAAAATATCCCTGAAACAAACTTTTCCCCTTAATTAAAATTTCATCATCGTCAGCAATTTTGATTTGATGGATAGGCAGGATGTCGGCGTTCCCGGTTCGACCATCTTTTACTTTTTTTATGGCGATGGTCGAGCACAACTCTGTCATGCCATAACTTGTAAAAAGGTTAAAGCCTATATTTAGGGAATTTTGAATAAGCGGTTTGGGAATAGCGCTGCCTCCGAGAAATATGGCTTTGCATTTTTGAAGCACTTTTACAGTGTAGTCGCTTTTCAGCAAGCGTTGCAATTGTGTGGGGACAAGCGAAATATGTGTGGGTTTATGTATTTTTAACGCATCGTCTAAACTTTCTCCCTGCACGGGGATGGACAGAGCCGCACCGGTAAGGAAAGCGCGCAATATTACCGCTAGTCCTGCCACATGAAAAACAGGAAGGGCCAGCAACCAATTGTCCTGCTCTGAAACTTTAAAATAATGGCTTACAGCCTGGGCATTGGCAAAATGGTTTTCCAATGTATGAACGGTGTATTTGGGTGTCCCGCTACTACCCGACGTTAAAATAATTGTTGCCGGGATTTGCGGATTTAGGTTTAAACCAGGCTCTGTTTGTTCCGCGTTTTGAGAAAGAAAATCTTTACTAATTAAACCTTCGCTTGTCTCAAATTTAACGTCAGGAATTTTATCAGTGATATAAAAACGTGCCTTGCATCTTTTCAGAATAATCTCAGTCTGTTGTTTGGGAAATTTCGGGTTTAGTGGAAGGACGATGGCTTTGTTCATCCAAATCGCAAAAAGAAAAACAGGAAGGGATTCCGGGGAGATACCAATCAAGGCAATAATATCATTCTCTTTGATGCCGGCGGTTTTTAACTTTTGGGCGGTAGCGTTGGCTTGCTTAAAAAACAGATCAAAAGAGGTTTTCTGTTGTCCATATTTTATAAAATTATTTTTGGCAAATTTTTAAACGTGCCCTTTAAGGTCAAAAGTTTTGTTCATGGATTTTTTCCATCCTACTTTTGTTTAAAGTAAATTTTTGGCCGGTAAAATTAAGAAAAGCCCCGTCCGTTTTAAAAGCAGGAACCAGGACATCACTCTTAAACCAGTGAAATGTATCCAGGCCGTTGGCCATATTTTTTTCTCCAAATGCCGAGGCCAAATGTGCAATCGCCCATAACCCGACACCGGACTCAAATCCGCTTGAAAATACAATTTTGATATTTTTCTGTTTTGCCCAGTCGGCCCACTTTTTTATTTGTTGCAGGCTGCCTATCACTGAAGGTTTTAAAATGAGCGTTTTTAATCCGATAAAATTTCTGATTTTGGTAAAAACAGACTGGATAAGAGTTTCATCAAAAGCATAACTAAGGCCTGTCTCAGAATAAAAATCGGCAAACAATTCCGGCGCGTTGCAAGGTTCCTCGATGTATTCAATGGTTACCGCCTGCACAGCTTTTCCAAATCTTACAGCATCTTCAAAACGCCAGGACTGGTTGGCATCCAGCCGAAGGTTTATCTTGCCCTCAAATATTTCATCCAAAGTATGTACTAAAGCTATGTCATCTTCAAGGCTACGGGTGGCCACTTTTAATTTTATGGATCGGTAGCCCGTGTTCTTTAAAGCCTTTGCCTGGCTTATTACCTCTTGGCTTGTGCCAGTTAATAAAGCATTTAGCACTATTTTTTGATTAGGGCATGGGTTGAATAACTGGCCCGGATTAATATTTTTTGATTTTGCGAACCAATCAATTAAAGACCACTCCAAGCCAAACATCAGGGAGGGGGCACATTTTGGCAGCGAACTTAATTGCGAAAACAATTCTTCTTTCGTATTAATTTCTAAATTAGAAAATTTTGGAAGAATATGTTTTATTTCATCGATTATATTTTGCAGCGTTTCTTTATGCAGGCCAGGGAAAGGCGCCGCATCTCCAAATCCTTTTATCCCGTTTTTATCCTCAAGTTCAATGATCAGGCCATCCCGTTTTTTTTGCTCGGTCCCTTTCATTTTTAGTGGTTTTACAAGCGGAAGGGAATACGTATAAAGTGTGGATTTATTTGGCCTCATAAGATCAGGCTATCCAGCCCAGGGAAAAAATAACCGCATAAATAAAAAGGACTTTTCCCGTATCGGCCAGGACCTTGTTTAAGGCTGTGCCGCGCGTGTTGCTAAAAACAAGCTTAACGCCTGGGATAGCAGGGATCATGGCTAGCAGTGCTAAAGTAGAAAAATAATTTTCGTGGGTAAGATAAACCAAAAGCAAGGGCAGGGAGCAGGCCAGTGCGATTGCAAAAAAATATTCCTTTTGGGCAAAGCCTTCTCCAAAGCGAACGGCAAGCGTACGTTTACCGGCTTTGGCATCGGTGTTGATATCCCGTAAGTTATTGGCCGTTAAAATGGCCGTAGAGATCAGTCCCGGCGCCAACCCGGCTAAAAGGACAACATGGTTAATATCCATTGTTTGGACAAAATAAGTACCGCCAACCGCCACCGGCCCAAAGAAAATCAGTACAAAAATATCGGCCAGTCCGTTATAGCCAAGTGGATATGGGCCGCCTGTGTAAAGTACCCCAAATAAAATGGAAGACAACCCAATGGCCAGAATAGGCCAACCGCCTCTGTAAATAAGATAAAGGCCAATTATAAAAGCCAGCACAAAGGTTGCAATAAATGCGCGTTTCATTGTATGCGGTTTGATTAAACCAGCAGAGGTAGCGCGTACCGGCCCGAGCCGGTCTATGGTATCCGCCCCTTTTTTAAAATCAAAATAATCGTTGGCAAAATTTGTCCCGATTTGGATAAACAGGGCGCCAAGCAATGCGGCCAATGCGGAGGGCAAATGAAAAAGTGTGTCATGAAAGGCCATGGCGCTGCCCATAATTACAGGCGCTGCCGCTGCGGGCAAGGTTTTAGGACGCGTAGCATCAAGCCAGGTTTTAAAGTTATTCATAATTTTTTGATTTAACCTTATGGGCGGCGCGTAAATTTTTTAAAATCGGGTTTACGTTTTTCCAGAAAAGCGTTTTTCCCTTCCTGGCCTTCTTCGCTCATATAAAAAAGCATGGTGGCGTTTCCTGCCAGTTCCTGCAATCCGGCCTGGCCATCACAATCGGCATTTAAGGCAGATTTTAACAATCTGATCGCAGTTGGAGAGTTTTCTAAAATTTCACGGCACCATTGTACCGTCTCATCTTCCAGCTTTGCATTAGGGACAACCGTATTTACCAAGCCCATATCCAACGCTTGCTGCGCGTTATATTGTCTGCAAAGGTACCAAATTTCCCGGGCTTTTTTCTGCCCGACAATCCGCGCCATATAGCTCGCACCGTAACCTCCGTCAAAAGAGCCGACCTTAGGCCCGGTCTGGCCAAAAACGGCATTTTCTGCAGCGATGGTCAAATCACAAATAAGGTGTAAAACATGGCCGCCACCGATGGCGTATCCGGCAACCATGGCTATAACTGGCTTGGGACAGGTGCGAATCTGCCGTTGAAAATCAAGTACGTTTAACCGGTGCACACCATCATCCCCGGCATAACCGGCTTCTTTGCGTACACGCTGATCGCCGCCAGAACAAAAGGCTTTTTCACCTTCCCCGGTTAAAATAATCACGCCTACTTCTTCATCCTGGCGTGCGTCTTCAAAAGAGTGCATCATTTCCTGCACGGTTAAAGGACGAAAGGCGTTGCGCACTTCCGGACGATTGATTGTAATTTTTGCCATGCCTTCGGCTTTGTGATACTTAATATCGGTATAATCCCCACCAGCGGACCAGTTAACCATTTCTCCCCCAAATATTTTTAATAAAAAGTGAATTTCGTAAAGTGTTTTCTAAGATAACACATCAAGCAGATGTTCTGCAAATAGAACAGGTTTTTCGAAATGAACATTATGGCCACAGCTCTTAAATATTTTAAGTAAGAAGCGCGGATTGTTTTTCTTGATTGTTTTCATCATGTCCAAATATTTTGTGTCTTTCTCCCCACAGATGAGATTGACCGGCATAGTGAGTGCAGTCAATTTATCCCATAAATCCGCTTGCCTGCCGGGACTAAACGCTTCAAGCGCTTTGGCCAATAAAGCCGGATTGTTTTTAAGCCGCCTTCTTAAAAGATCAGGATATTTTGAATGATTTTTTATTTCCCCAAATAAGGGCAGGTCGTACCAGTTTTCTAAAAATTGTTCTAAAGGTTCGTGTACCAATCGCTCTGCATGGATTTGATCGGTTTTAACGCGGGCCATTCTTTCTTGTGGGTTTTGTAAACCGGGCGAGGCCGATTCCAGCACAAGTGTTGAAACGGATTGCGGATAAATGGATGCAAAACTTAAGGCAATGCGCCCGCCAAGCGAATAACCAATCAAAACACTTCTTTGGATTTCCAGAAATTTTAATAAACCGGCAATTCTACTTGAAAGACGATCAAACGTCCAAATGTCGCCAAGTTGATCCGCGTTGGTTGATTGGCCATGGCCGGGCAGGTCGATAGAAATACAAAAATATTTATGGTTAATTTTTTGGATTATTAAATCCCAATCCGACGCACTTCCCATAAATCCATGTAAAAAAACCAAAGGAGTATGTGTGGACTTACCTGAAGTATAAAAATGCAATCCTTTAAAAGAGGAGTTCATTGTTTTATATAAAGATTTTGGATGGCAAGGGTAGGCCGCATGTTCTTAGGCATCGTCAGGATAACGCTGTTGGATGGAACGCATTACATCTATGTTTTCAAAAAAGACCTCAATAAGCTCGGGGTCAAACTGGCTGCCCGCACCTTCTTTTAAGGCGTCAAGAACCTGTTCTTCGGTCCAGGCTTCTTTATAAACCCGCTTGGAAGAAAGGGCGTCATATACATCGGCAATGGCAACGATGCGCCCAAACAAGGGGATTTCTTCCTCTTTTTTTCCAAGAATATTTCCGTCTTTATCTGTATGTCCATCAAGCGCATCGCCGGAAGAAATATCTACGTGGCCAGGATAACCTTTCCCGTCCCAGCGTTCATGATGGTTCATGGCAACTTCTTCAGCAATTTCGTCAAACTCGGAACGGGCGCCACCAAAAAGTCGCGCGCCTAGAATAGTATGTGTTTTCATAACATCGTATTCTTCGTCAGTAAAGCGGCCCGGTTTTTTTAAAATATTATCAGATATCGCCACTTTGCCAACATCGTGCAACATGGCGGCCATCCTTAAAGAGTCTTTTTGAGAATCAATTTGTTCAGCCGACAGCCCTTTTTTGCGGGCATAGGCTTCATAAATTTCCAACGAATATGCAGCAACACGGTTTACGTGCGGGCCGGTTTCTTTGGGGTCACGCAACTCAGCCATACTGATCATACGCATGATGGTTGTACGCGTAAGCTGGGCTTTTTCGATGGCATTGGCGGCGTAATTGGCAAAATGGATAATAAGGGGTTCGTCGTCATCCATAAATGCAATGACTTTTCCATCATCATCCTGGGCATTTATTAACTGCAAAACACCGATAATTTGTTTACGGGTATTTTTAAGTGGAACCGTTAAAATAGACGTGGTGTGGTAGCCGACTTTTTTGTCAAAATCACTATTAAAGGAAAAGGGTAGGCTGCCGGAAATTTCGTAAGCATCAGGAATATTAGAAGTGCGGCCCGTATTTGCAACAAACCCGGCGATGGAATTGTTGTTTATTGGCATCGAAAAGGTGGTATAGATTAGTTTTTTGTTGGGCCCAAGTTTTGCGCGTAAAGTATCATTTTGAGAATAACTGAACTTGAGCATCTCCCCTTCTTTAATATAAATCGAACCGGCATCGGCATGGACGAGAATCCGTGCTTCGCTTAATATTTTTTCCAGTAAAACATCTAAGTCACTAATCTGGCTAACTTCCAGGCCAAGTTGGATCAACCTGGATAATTTTTCTTTTCTGTCAAGCATACTTTATCCCTAAAATTGAATGACTGAAGACGCATGCATCTCTGATTATAAAAATGGCTCTTATCATTTTTACACAGATTAGTATGAATCGAACAAGAATGTTAATTTATTTAGTGACTTTATACAAATATTTAATATAAATACCTCAAAGCCCTTTTTCTTAAAAGAAATTTAGCGGCGGAAAGGTAAATCATGCACACATAAGATTCAATTTTATGACGGATTATTTTATGAGTAGAAATTTTTGGGATTGGATAAATCCGGTTTCTGTCTGTAATACATAAACATAAACCCCGCTGGCCAAATCCCCAACATTTAGGTTTACTTTATAGACGCCTGCCGAATGTTCTTCGTTTACTAAAACCTCTATACGTTTTCCACTCATATCAAATAATGTTAGTTTCACTTTTTGAGCGCTGGCAATGTTATATTGGATAAGGGTTTCCGCGTTAAAAGGATTGGGATAATTTTGAAGGAGTTCTGTCTTGCCAGGGATTATGCCCGAGAGTTCAACTTTTTTGGTATCATGCACCGTTTTTTTACCTGCAATGGATACATCAATAAGGCGATAATAATAGGTTCCTGTGCCAAGAGGCCCCTTATCAAGAAATGAGTATGATGCACCGGATGAATTTCCCTTGGCATAAATCGGCGCATTATTAATCGTGTAAAATGCACCGTTTTCTTTTTTACGTTCAATTTCAAAAAAAGCGTTTTCGGTTTCGGAGGCGGTTACCCAGGAAATTGAAACGCCTTCGCTTGTGGGTTTAACATCAAATGTCAAAAGCTCCACGGGCAAAGAAATATCTTCACCGGCCTTGGCCCAAATGGAATAACTGCGTGGTGCGGCGTGTACAAAAACGCGGTTGTCCCCTGCGATTGTTTCTGTGCCGGAGCGGTTGTTTGTATAATCTTGCAAGTTGCTTGCCCCGACACTGTTTTGAACGGTTACCCAGGCGCCGAGGGGATCGGTGGCGTGCGTGTTGATAACCAGAATAGACCCTCCTTTGGACGAACCGCCAACGCCTCCTTCGCGTTGAGTTATATAAACTTTTTGTTCCGCACCGCTGTAATCGCTGCCAAACCGGTCGTCCGCATGTTTGTAAACCGGGCTGCCTACCTGGGTGAGTTTATGGAAAACCCCGGCCACAAATGCTTCGCGGATTTCAAGCAGATTATCAATTTCTGTTTTCAGGCCTGTCATGGTAAACGACTCTGTCTGATCGGAATTATACCAGGTGCCGCCATAATAATCGGGCCAAAAAAGTGTGGCCGTTCCCGGGTGGGTCATAATCACCGCGTACGCTAAAATCAAATCATTCAGGATTGGGTCATGCGAAGATGTGTAAGGCCGCCAGACATCGTGGTTGTTTACAAATGTGGAAACATAGGGGCCATCCAGGCCATTATTATACAAGCCTGCGGAGTGCAGGTTACGGACATCGTAATTGGGGTCATCGCATAAACTTTGCAAGGCATAACGCAGAGGGAAATCAAACCCGGTCATGGTTTTGTTTCCGGTGAGGTTATTGTTCACCTCATCGACCCAAAATTTAATGGAAGCGGCATCACTCCAGTGTTCGGCCACGGCATAGCGGTTGGTCATGGCGGGTTGGTTCATCCAATCGGCCACATAAAAGGGATCGATTCCTTTGGCCACATCAAAGCGGTAGGCGTCAAAACCCAATGTGCCGGTTAACCATGTTCCCCATACCTTCAGGCTGTCACCGGTATTCCCGGACCAATAGCAAAAATCACTGCCAAAAACGGGATCGTGATAATCAGGTGTAATATCATTGTGTGTCGGGTTGGGATGATAGTTGAGGGTCGACTTTGGAAAACGGTTACTTGCGGGAGTAATTTTTGTCCAGGTATGGATTTTCATGCTGTCGGTGACGTTATCACCATTGGCGTTGTACAGTTCGTACATTTTAAAATCCCTGTCGCCGCCCAAATCGCTGGACCAAAGCTTGAGTTCCATATAACCGCCGGTATGCACGATATAATATTCGTCAATATCACCTACGCTGGCAATATTGCCTTCCATAACCCGGCCAGGCAGGTCAATTTCAAACGCGTCAAAAGGGCCGGAATCGCCATCGCCGATATTCCATTCTTCAAAGTTGGGCTGGCCATCGGCATTTTGCCCGCTGCTGTGGTTAAACCAGGGACGCGCGGAATAATATCCGACACGGTCGTCTTGTGTGGTCTCGCTGAAATCATTGGCTCCCGCTTTAATTTTTAAGTAATAAGTTTCCGCGGGCGCGTTTTGCCAGACGTACATATAATTATTAAAGGGAAACAAGGGATAGCGGTCGGCCATAACATAATCGTGCACATAACTGTTTCTTTCGATATTGCCGCCCAAGGTATGGTTCATCACAATATCGCAAATTACTTCCATGCCCTGGTTATGATAAGCCAGGATGGCAGCTTCCAATTCTGTCCGGCTGCCAAAGCGCGTTTCGGTAGAGCTGTATTGATTAAATTCACCCGCGTCAAAATGATCGGCAATGCCATAGCCCATATCCAGGCCACCGCCCGATCCTTTAAAAGGTGAAGGAAACCAGATTTTATCGATGCCGTGTGTGCCCATATCGGCTGCTTTTGTTGCCAGTGAATCCCACCAGATGCCCCCTGCTGGCACATCCCAGTAAAAAGCCTGGATGGAGGTTGGGTCCTGGGCAAAAAGAGGTTTAAAGCTAATTGAAATAATCAGAATAATCAGCGTTGTTTTCATAAATGGGTTTATTTTAAAAAGGGTGATAACGGTTTTGTGTTTAACAAATAAAGTTTTTAATTCCCGTAGTACAGACATTCCAGGTTTTCAAAACCTGGAATGTCTCCCAAACAACCCTTTTAGGTTGAATTCAGAAATATATTTGGTTTAAACGGTGTTGGTGGGATTAGTTTACAATAAACGAGGTATTTGCATTGTGATATAATCAACTAAAAATATGGATTGTTTTTCAGGAGGGTAAAAGTGGCAATATCTTTTCTGTGCAACGATTAAAGGCCTTCCGGGTTTTAAAACCCGGAAGGTCATGGTAAATAATTTGTTTTTATTTTGCTTTCTCCGTCCCAACAGTCTTCCCTTTTTTAATGGCTGGAACGCCTTCTTTTATCCAAACCGGCGCGGGTGCCCCTTTGAGAAAATGATCAAAATATTGTTGCAAACGGATGGCCCAATCTTTTTTATTTACAAATTTGGTGGGCCAGTGTGGCTCGTTGTTATAAGTGATCATCCAGCTTGGTTTGCCCAGGCGACGCATGGCCACAAAAAGCTCGATGCCCTGGTACCACGGCACATGACCATCATGGTCGTTGTGCATAATCAAGAGTGGCGTTTCAATCTGGTCAACGCGGAACAAGGGCGAGTTATCGATATAACGCAGGGGGTATTCCCACAAAGTACCGCCAATACGGCTTTGGGTTTTTTCGTATTGGAACATGCGACTTAAGCCTGTTTCCCAGCGGATACCACCATAAGCGCTGGTCATGTTGGAAACCGGCGCGCCTGCTTCCGCCGCTTTGAAGATATTAGTGCGTGTTACCAAATAGGCAATCTGATAGCCGCCCCAACTATGGCCTTGTACGCCAATATTTTTCTCATCCACAAAGCCCATTTCCACAACATGGTTTACACCGGGCAATACAGCATTAAAGCAGCTTTCACCGGGATAGCCGTCTTTGTAGGGAATATCCGGGATAAAAATAACATAGCCGCGGCTGGCGTAAAAACTAAAATTTATGATCGAACGGTGCGGTTCCGGCATCCAGTGTTTATAGAGATTGTCCGAGCTTTTCTCATAAAAATAGACCATCATTGGGTATTTCTCTGTGGCATCAAAGTTGGCGGGCTTGATTAAAATACCTTGTAAGTGTGTGCCACCCAGGGAATTCCATTTTACCTGCTCTGCGCTTCCCCATAAATACTCTTTTTGTTGTGGGTTCAGGTCTGTAATTTTTCTTGGATTTTTAAATGTCAGGTCGCTTGTCCAGTAATCCGGGAATTCTTTAAAATCTTCCTGGGTGAAAATAAGCCTGTTGGCATCTTTTGCTTTTCGTAAGCGCCCAAAGCTTTTGGGTTTAAAGATTCTTTTATCTACGCTAAAAATATTAATTCTGTCTAAAGAATAGTAACCGGCCTCTTTTGTCTTGATGTTAAAAGCAGAAAGCAACATGGTGTCCGGCAGGAACACTTCTTCTGCGTCCAGTTTTATGTAGCGCAGGCGTATATTGTTTTCCCGGCCATAACCGTGCGTAATGTTTACCGGCTTTCCCGGCTGGTTGGGGTGGACAGACCAAATATCGTAGGTGTCATAAAATAAAAAATGGACATCGTTTTCCGTCCAGCCGGCAAACCCGCTTGGATCGGCTTTGTACGGCCAGTCATGTTTTTCATTAAAAACCGGCACGCTTAAATGCTTACATAGATTATTTATTTTCCGGCTTTTAGTATTCAGGGCATTCCAGGTTAATTGGTCCCGGTCCCACCAGAAGAGATATTTTCCCTGGGGAGAGATTTTTATTTTATACTGAATTTTATCTAAAACTTTTTTGGCCTTGCCCGTATGGACATTGATTACATACCCATCGTAGTATTCCGGATAGTCCCAGGAGATTTCCATGCGGTACGGTAAATTGGAGAGGCCAAGGGCAATACCGCCATCGCCTTTTTGGCTGATAACAACTTCCGGGATTTCAAGCGTGGCCAGTTGGATCACTTTCTTTTTTGTGATTTTGTAAACGGCGGTATAAGAACGTTTTTTCTCTTCTTTAAGTTTCTTAAGCTGCATGGTTTGCAAATAGGGATCCTTCCAATGCCAGATATCGAGGCCGGCAACTTCATCCGGCGTATCGTCTTCCTTTTCCGGTTCCGGGCGTGGGGCAGTGCCAAATATTATACGCTTGCCATTTTCGGAAAACTTTAGCTTTGAATGTTCGCTTACCCACCAATTTTTTATGAGCCCTTTGCTATTTTCATCCACAATTTTTTTGGCTTTTCGTTGTTTCTCCTTCCAGTAATACAAAGCATAAGCCTGCTGTTTGGTTAAAAAAGAATCACGGTTTGTAACAAAGGCGAGTTGTTTTCCTTCTTCGTCCCAGGCTAAATTTTTGTAATTCCCCGGGCCGGATAGTAGCCGTGTTGTTTTTAGGGTGTTCAGGTCAACAATAGAAATACCATCGGCGGTGCTATCTTTGCTAGCGGTTGCAAAGGCCAGGTAGCTGCCCGTTTTAGAAAAGGCATAGTGGGTAACATTTTCAAAAATATGTTCAGATTGATTTTTAAAATCGAATAAAACAAGGTTTGTCCCTTCTGCCTTTTTCTTTTTATCTTTCTTTTTTGCTTTTTTTTCTTCCTGCTTACTGACATTTTTTAAACTATCCAAATTGGTTTCTGCGGAGTCTGGTTCGATTTTAAATTTTTCCAACCACGCCAGCCAGCGGCCATCCTCTTTGGCCATTTTGTAGGATTTAACAGGCGCTTTGATAGATGTTTTTCCTGAGGATAAATCAATAAAGGCCAACGAGTCCTGTGGCAAACCTTTACCCTTTTTCTTGTCTTTTTTTGCCCTCTTCACACTATCCAGCTTTGCGCGGATTTTAAATGCGGCGAAAGAAGCGTCTTTATTAAAACGGACAGAATCGCCCCTTTGCACTATAAATTTTTGATGGGTTTCCAGGTTGATAAATTGAACTTGCCCATCACCGTTGTCCGGTTTTGTAACGGATAAAAACCATTTTCCATCATCAGAAATAGCTTCCTGCTTGGGCCGGTTCCAAAAATCATACACATTATGGTCAAGAACTTTTAATTTTTGGGCGTTAAGTGGGCCGATGCAGAAAATCATTATAAAAAGAATAGAAAAAAATCGGATCATGGTTTTTCCTCAGTATTAAAAAGTAATTTTTAAAGATAAAATAAAGAAAGGAAAACTTCTATAAAAATGGGAAAGATTTAGTTTTGCGAAAAACAATGGTCATTTACTTTGAAATAACCCTCAAATGGTTAAGTGAAAGATGTAATTCCCGAAGATTTATTTACAGCAAAATTTTACTTCTAAGAGGGGGAAGAAAATGGCAATAATCTACTATGTTGTGTTTGCAATGTTTTTAATTTATGCGGTTTATTTTCTTTATAAAAATGAAAAGGACCGTGAAATGCAGCTTCACCTGCACCTGCTCCAGGCAAAAAAAATCTTAAACAGCGCAGATTTGAAAGATAAGCGTAAGTGGTTTATCGGCAAGTTTGATGAAGCCGAAAATCATCTCATAAGCGCGCAGGCTTCGTGCGCCAAAGAGTTTGAGCTGGATTCTATCATCGATATCCGAAATAAGCTTCAGGAAATAAAAAATAATTATAATAATTAAAATGTGACCACCACACATTGTTTTCATTACCCGTTCGGTTTATCTTTGCGGGATATTAAACCGAACGGATTACAATGAAAAACCTTCTCTTTTTCTTACTGCTTACTTTAACACTTTCGGCACAAGAAATTAGTTACGCCCCACAATTTCCCGATGTCGAAAATAAATTTTCCTGGGAACGGGGACTTATCTCAACGGGTTTGATAACTTTTTCAGTAGTTTCAATTTATAATGCCGGCAAGCCGATTTATTATAACCGGCCACGTGGGGATTTTCATTTTACAAGAAATAAATCCGGTGAGTTGGAGTTTTTTGATACCAGCGTTCGTGGCCTGGATAAATTTGGCCATATTTTTTCTTCCAGCCTTTTTTCCCAGAATATTTATTTTATGTCCCGTTGGAGTGGGTTGAATAAAAGTGTCTCATCATATAGCGCGTTTATTTTGGCCAGCAGCATAATGGGCGCAATGGAAATTCATGACGGCTATTATGATGAATGGGGTTTTTCCATTGGTGATTTTATGGCCAATCTTGTTGGGGCGGCTTTTGTGGTGGGCCAGCAAAACATCCCACGTATGCGCAATATCGATTATAAAATTAGTTATGATTTTACCCACAAAAAAAGTGATGATGCGGTGATTGAGAGTTACCCCAATATGACGTTTTGGTTGACGACAAACCCGGTTGGCCTTTTGAAACTTAAAGAAAGCTGGGTTCCCAATTGGTTAAATATTGCAACGGGAATTAGCGTAACCCACACAAATCCGGCTAAAACCGAGATATTGGTTGGGTTGGATTTTAATTTGAAGCGTCTAAAAACCAAATCCGTTTATTTAAATCATCTTATTCAACTTCTCGATCGTTATAAACTCCCTGCGCCTGCCATACGGCTTGCACCTGATTTTATCGGCTACGGGCTATATTTTTAAAGATTTTTTAAATAACCCAACATGCCGTTAATGCTGTTTATTGCAAAGTATTTTTCACGTTTTTGGATGTCCTGTTCAAGCTTTGCAAAAGCGCGGATATTGGCATCTGATTCCAATAAGTCTAAGAAAATATCGTCTGCTTCAACTTTTTTGTCTTTTTCGAAATGCCTGCGGACTGTTTCCATCCAAAGCTCCAATTGTTCCTTGGCCTTATCAAAAACATTGTTTACATCTTCGCGCGTATCATAATGCCCAAAACAAATTTTGTCGCAATCCAGGTTGGCGGCTTTGTAAAGGGACTCCTTATAGACCTCGTAAATAAACCGCGGCGGTGTGGCGATCCTGAGATAAAAATCGTTTTCCATGGTAATATTTACCCCGGCAACCTCACCTGCAAAAAGAATTCCATCTACAAGATAGCATAAATGGTGTGAAGCGTGGCCCGGCGTTTCAAATAATTCAACCTTTAACGAACCCTTTTCAATTTTTTCAGGATAAGAAATCATGTTTGAGCGGATTGGCGCTATGGGGCCATAAGTTTCCGCGACTTTGCCCAAAACATTTAACGAGCCCTGCCAAAGTTTTTCCGGCTCCACCATGTGCGGGATGCCTTTGGGGTGACAGGCTACCCGCGCTTCGGGGTATTGTGTGGTTAGCAAACCTCCCCCGCCTGCATGATCAATATGAATGTGTGTAAGCAGGATATAATCCAGCCAATTTACCCGCAACTCGCGCAAAGCTTCTTTTACAATTGGGATGGTTGATGCCGGGCCGGGGTCTATAAGAATGGTCCTTTTATGGCCCTGGTAAACCCAGGCGCTAATAAACTGGCGGAAGCCTTCAATTTCCTGATCAAGATCAATTAAAAAGAGATGCTCTGATTTTTGGTGAATGTGCATTTAGAAAACCTGTTTTTATTGTAAGGATTACAAATTATAAATTTTAGAAATATCATGCAGAAAATAAAAAAACCCGGAAACGAGGTTTGGTTGCCGGGCTTAATACCTGCTTTGGGGGATGCAAGTAGTTTTTTAAGTTTTTTTTGTCATTTGAATTACTCGTGTTACTACTATGGTTTCTTTAGAGAAGTTTCATGTTTTTAAAAATTTTATTCACCTTTTTTTACAATAAAATTTGAATATTTTACTTTGTCTCCATTTTTTTTACCCGTAAATTTACGTTTAAGTAAAAAAGGTTTTGAGGAATTTTTTATGAGTGCAGAAATTATTACTGTTTATGTGGATACGCCACATCAGAGGACAATCAATAAAGTTGTTGATGTTTTAAAAAGAGGTGGGGTTATCGTTTATCCGACCGACACAATTTATGGGTTGGGAATAGATTTACATAATAAAAAAGCCATGGAAAAAATACTAAGGATCAAAAAGCAACAATCCAATAAGCCCTTAAGTTTTATTTTGCCTGATTTAAAATCAATTTCCACCTATGCCAATATTTCGGATTATGCGTATAAAATTATGCGCCGGGTAACGCCGGGTCCATATACATTTGTCCTGAACGCGACCAAAGAAGTACCCAAGCTTCTTTTAAAAAAACGTAAAACAGTTGGGGTCCGTATCCCTAATGCACCATTTGCTTTAAAAATTGTGGAAGAGCTGGGCCATCCCATTTTAAGTACCAGCGTGCCCGAAGGCGATGACGAAGGCTACCATACAGACCCGATGGAAATAGCGGAAAAATATGGGCATGAAATTGATTTGATCCTGGATGCCGGCGTGCTGTTTAATAATCCTTCAACCATTGTGGATTTTACCGGCCATGAACCGGAAATTATCCGTGAAGGCGCCGGGGATATTGAGGCCTTAAATTATTAGGAAATAATTTCACTTTTACAAGTCAAAATCTTTGATGGCCATTTTAGCAATGGTCTCTCCAATACTTAATGACGCTGTGGCAGCGGGTGATGGGGCATTGAGAACGTGGATCATATTTTTTGCCTGCTGGATGGAAAAATCATCGACCAGCTTGCCGTTGGCTTTTAAAGCCTGCGCGCGCACCCCGGCGCCAGCTGGAGAAATATCATTTTCTTTTATAGAGGGAATCAGTTTTTGCAAGGCTTTTACAAATGCTTTTTTACTGTAAGAGCGATAGAACTCGCCAAAACCGGTGTACCAGTATCGCGCGGCCAGTAAAAGAAAACCGGGATATGTGAGGGTTTCCATGGTCTCTTTAAAATCAAAATCTTTGCGGGTATAGCCTTCGCGCTTAAATGCGAGTACGGCATTTGGCCCGGCCTCAACACCACCATGGATCATTCGGGTAAAATGTACGCCCAAAAAAGGGAAGCTTGGATCGGGCACCGGATAGATCAAGTTGTTTACAAGGTTTTCTTTTTCCGGTATCAGTTCGTAGTACTCACCTCGAAAAGGTACGATTTTAAGTTTTGGTTCTATTCCGCATAATTTGGCCACCTTATCGGAATAAAGCCCGGCACAGTTTATAATATTTTTTGCATGGATATCGCCACTCGTTGTTTCGAGAACAAGCGTATCTTTTTTGTGCAGGTTTAAAAATTTGGTTTCCAGTTTAATTTCATTTCCGGCTGATTTTATGTGGTACATATAGGCTTTACACACATCTTTGTAATCTACAATGCCGGTTTCCGGTACCAGTAAACCGCCCACGCCTTTTACATGAGGTTCATATTCGTGCAATTCTTCCACAGAAAGGCGCTTAACGCCTTTTAACTTGTTTTGCAGGCCGCGTTTTTGCAATCGATTTAAAGCTTTGATTTGCTTTGGGTGGGTGGCCACAACAATTTTACCACAACGTTCATGTTTTATGCCGTTTGTCTCGCAGAAAAAATACATCTCATTCCTGCCGGAGACACAATTTTGTGCTTTTAGCGAGCCGGGTGTATAGTATAAACCTGAGTGGATAACACCGCTGTTGTTTCCTGTTTGGTGCGCGGCAATTTCTTTTTCGGTATCAATAACAACAATTTTATGATGTGTTTTTAGGGACAGCTTGTAAGCGGAGGCAAGCCCAACAATTCCGGCGCCAATTATGGCAATATCATATACTTTGGGTTCTGTCATTTTCTTTTCTAACGGGTTTTTAATGGTTTATTAGTGAGTCTGTTTAAAAAGGACCACAACGGTTTTATGCTTAACCATTAAAATCTTTAATATTGGTAATACAGACGTTACAGGTTTCTAAAACCTGGAACGTCCCCCAAAAACAATCTTTTTAAGGTGGACTCAATAATAGAAAACATTTTGTCTAAACTATCTTACTTAACTAATAATTTTTGTATCTTCACAGCCAGGTTTGTAAGCGTCAAAGAAACATTTAGATTACTTTTTATATCCAGATAAGCTTGTTCCAGGTTGTTTATTAAACAGGGATAATCAACTGATTTATAATGATTGGCAAATTTAACAATCACCTCCTGCATGTCAATATTTATCAGGTTTTCTGTTAGCGAAGTTGTATTTAACCTAAATGCGTCACTGATCCACAAAAGAAGAATATTAATAAAAGCGAGAGCCTTGTTTTTATCACGCGCTTGCACAATTAAGTCATTGATCTTATTAATTTCCAGCCATTTATTAGATGCGATAGCACGCATATAATCTAAAATTATTGGCCGGATATCTTCCTCTTTATGTTCAATATTTTCCAGTACTTTCCCGATATCATTTTGGTTAATTCGGATAATTGCCTTCAAGTCGTCATTTGGATCGTAATATTTTGCTATGATTTTCATAACTTGTTCTTCCGAAAACATAGGGAACAAGACAGGCTGGCAACGCGAGCGGATTGTATCCAACACGGAGTTTATGTCATCTGCAATTAGTATAATCATTAAGTTAGCGGGTGGTTCTTCCAGAAGTTTTAAAAAAGAATTTGCCGCCTCGCGTGAAAAATACTCGATGCCGGCAATGATAAACACTCTTTTCCTGGCTTCAAAAGGGGCGTACATGGCTTCTTTTTTTAACTCGCGGATTGTTTCGATGGGAATATTTAAATGGCCCGGGATATTTAAATTCTTAAATGGGTGCTGGGTTTTTTGTTTTATGAGACCACCACGTTTATCTTCCTTAACCGTTTTTGAGATAGGGAAAACCAGCTTAACATCCGGGTGGCCGGCATTAGAAATTTTTGTACAAGACGGGCATTCTCCACACGGCTTGTTTTCCGGGCCGATGCAATTTAAACTTTTAGCCAGTTCCAGGGCAAAAGCAACTTTGCCAGTTCCTTTGTTTCCGTAAAAAAGATAAGCGTGGGCCAGGTGGTCATTTAAAAATACATTTTTAAAGAAACTTTTTATTTTATCCTGGACTATAAGGTTTTCGAAATAGGGCATATATTTTTGTTGTGTGATAATTAGGCTCAATATAGCTAAAAATAATTTTTGGTTAAAGACAGTGAAAGAAATGTTTTTAATAAATGTCAAATTGATTAAATGTTTAAGCGGGTTTATCTTTAAGCTAAGTAAACATAAATAGAGACCTGTTGGGTTTTAAAAGCCTGGCAGGTTTTTTAAGAATAAGTTTTTAAATGAATAAAAGAAACAAAAATATACTCATCGCCCTAATCTTATCCGTTCTTTTCCATGTAGGATTATTGTTTCTTCTTCATTTTTGGAATTTACTTAAGCCGGAAACAGATTCAGAAAAAGAAAAGGTTGCACAAGAGGTTACTGTTCTCTTTCCCGAAAACAAACCTAAGCCAAAACCCTCTGAAAAAGAACAACTGATTGTGGAAAACCAAAATGAGACGGACGAGGTCCCTGAAAATACCAACCTGCTTTCAGAGAAAAACTCACGTGCCCGGAATCCGGAAAAAACAGACCAGATACAAAAAAATACACCTTTTAGCCAAGGCAATGTAAACCTGCAAGAACTTTCGAATCCTAAAAGGGAAAAAAAGCCGCCACTTCCATATGGCTATAAGCGGTTTAGCAGTGAAGCCCTTATAGGAAAACAAGTCGATAATCAACGCAGGAAGAAAGGCGAGGCAAATCCACTGGACAGGGAAGGCGTGCAATCACAAAGCCAAAGTGCACAAAGCGGTATTAATCAACGCATGCAGCAAAAAAATTTTTCTGTGGAGGAGGTTGGCGCGCTATCTCTTAGCACCTACGCTTGGGAGTGGGCGCCTTATGTGCGTAAGCTAAAAGAGAAACATTCCAATGTCTGGTTTTCGCCACCCGCTTATAACCGTTTGGGGATTATTCATGGTGCCACAAAAATTGTATTCGAGATTTCTCGGGAAGGAAAGTTGTTGAACGCAAAGGTTATTGAACATAAAGGGCACGAATCCCTTGAGGTTGCCAGCTTTGCTTCTATTAAAGCTATTTTCCCGTTTTTACCTTTACCCAAAGATTTTCCGGATGAGTCCTTAACGATCACGGCAACTTTGGTATACCCGGATTTAAAAAAATTATATAGAAGGAGATAATCCATGCTCGAACTTTTTGAACGGGGCGGTATAATGATGTACCCCTTATTATTTGCCTCAGTTGTTGCCCTTATTTTTATAATTGAACGTGCTATGGCTTTACGCAAGCGTAAAATTATAATCCCGGAAATTATTTCGGTTGTGGAAAATTTTGCGACTGAAAAAGATGTAGAGTTTGCAAAAAATATCTGCACAAAATACTCGGGACCACTGCCAAACCTTATAAACATTGCACTGGAAAATAGCACATTACCTAAAGCTGAAATCCGCGAATTATTAGAAGACCAGGGCCGACAGGATATTCGTAGTTTGGAGAAGGGGCTTGGCCTGCTTGAAACAATTGCTGCCATTGCGCCGCTTATGGGTTTGCTGGGGACTGTAATTGGGATGATCCAGGTTTTTGCGGTGATAAAAGAACAGGGGGTTGGTCAAACTGCGGCCCTCTCGGGTGGGATATCCGAGGCGTTGCTTACAACGGTTGCCGGGTTGTTTATTGGTATCCCGGTTTTAATGGCTTATAATTATTTTTCCAGCAAAACGGAAAGCCTGATTTTGGATATTGAAAAATATGCCAATACGTTGGTCCAAAAAATCCATAAAATGAAAAACATGGAATAAACAATGAAATTAACCACAAAAAAATCAGAGAAACTGACTTTAAATATGACGTCATTAATAGATGTCTTATTTATCCTGATCATATTTTTTGCTGTTTCGTCAACCTTTTTGGAACAACCGGGCATCGAGTTAAAATTACCTGATGCGGAAAGTTCAGAATCTTACACAACCCAAAAGGTTATTTTATATATTGATAAAAACGACAATTTATTTTTAAACGACCAGATGATTAGTGAGAATACTATGATCGAAGAAATCAAAAACCTTGGCAAGTTAACGGATGAAGGCAGCATTGTGCTAAAAGCCGATACGGAGGTTAGCCATGGGGAAATAATTAAAATAATGGATATATTAAGAAAAAATAAATTTTACAAACTTGTTATTTCAACAAATATCCCGGAATAATTATGCCCGAACGAAAAAAAATATCGTTTGCCTTACTTGGTTTTGGTAAACTTGGCCAGGGTTTTTATAAAGCCTGGATGGCCAAAAAAGAAAAAATAAAAGACCAGACCGGTTTTGATTTGGTCCTGCAAAAAATCCTTGTAAAAAATGGCAATTTTAAGCGGCCGCACAATGTTGATAAAAACCTGTTTACCACTGATATAAAGGATATTTTAAAAACACCGGGTTTAAAAGTTGCCATCGATGCCATTGGAAATATTGAACCCACCTTTTCAATAATCAAAAAGTTAATATCAAAAAAAATAAATATTATTTCTGCCAACCGGGTTTTATTGGCCACCAAAATGCATGAAATTTCTGACCTTGCCAATAAAAATCAAATCCATTTTTTAACCGAGCCTTCGCTGGGGGGCGGCATTCCCGTTTCTGTAACGCTACAACGGGACCTTATAGCAAATAAAATTACCGAACTGCGCGGGATTGTAAGCGGGGTATCAAATTTTCTGTTGAGTGAGATGACGGAAAAAGAAATCTCATTGCAGGAAGTCCTTAAAAGCCGCGAAGTCCCCAAGATGGCCGAGTCAATTTCAATTGTGGATTATGAAGGGTCTGACGCAGCGATGAAAGTGGCCATATTGGCGGCAACGGCTTTTGGTGTAGATATTAGCTATCTGCGTATTTATGCCGAAGGCGTCTCCAATGTAACTTTACAGGATATTAAGTGGGCCGGACAGTTTGGCTACGAAATAAAACTATTGGCCATCATGCGCGACCATGATGATTGTTTTGAGGCGCGGGTGCATCCAACCCTGGTTCCTAAAAAGCACGCCATGGTTTCTGTGAAAGGCAAATACAACGCTTATTATATCAAAACAGATTTGCTGGGCGAGTATATGGTGTATGGCCTAGGTGTAGGAACAAACCCGACCAGCAGTTTAATTTTGCGCGACCTGGTGGAACTTGGCAACCGGATTTATAATAACCCCCGCCGCCAGCGGTTTCAGTTTAACTGGAACGATAAACGTGTATTGGATATAGAGGAAATTAAAACGGCCTATTATCTCCGCTTTCCTTGCATAGACCGCCCTGGTGTTATGGGCGAGGTAACAACCATCATCGGTACGCATAAAATAAATATTCTTTCTGCCCATGCCGAAGTGGGCAAATACAACGGGGAAACAGTGGGCTATGTGCATATTTTCCTTGGGAAAACCTTCGAAAGAGAAATTAACGAAGCACTGGACAGCATTAAAAAATTGCAGCTTATACAAGGCGATATAAAAATATTTAGGATATTAGATGATGAATAAAATAATTTTTGACGGTGGGCAGGTATTATATCCAAGCAAGGTTGTGGCTGTTGGCCGCAACTATTCTGAGCATATCAAAGAGATGAATTCGGAGAAAACAAAGGACCCGGTACTCTTCCTAAAACCAAACTCCGCTTTATGTGACCTCTCGCAACCACTCTCAATTCCCGCCAATATGGGCGCGGTCCATCATGAAATTGAACTGGCTGTTTGTGTTGGTAAAAATTGCAAGAATATACCCCCGGCAGATGCATCGGATTATATTGCCGGCTATGGCGTTGCATTGGATTTAACCCTGCGCGATATTCAATCGGAGGCGAAGAAAAAAGGACTGCCCTGGGCTGTGGCAAAAGGGTTTGATAACTCCTGTCCACTATCAAAATTTTATGAAAAACCATTTACAGATGTGCAAAACCTTGAAATAACCTTAACAAAAAATGGCCAAAAAATGCAGCAAGGCAACACCAATCAGATGATTTTTAATATTGGCGAACTCATTAGTTATATTTCCGGGATTTTTACATTGGAACGCGGCGATATTATTTTAACAGGTACGCCTGCTGGTGTCGGGCCACTGGAACGCGGTGATAAGCTTATATGTGAAATTACAGGAATAGACTCTGTAAAAACCTCGGTACTATAAAATTTAAATTCTAATTACCCCCAATTGCAGCTTTCCTAAAATATAGGTAGATTGTAAAAAATACAATCGTACTTAATAACCTATTTTCCCCTCTATAATATGAAAGAAATGGAACGCCTTTTAAGCATCATGGCAGAGATAAGGCAAAAATGTCCCTGGGATGCAAAACAGACCCACGAAAGCCTTAAGCGCTATTTATTGGAAGAAGCCTACGAGACCATCGAGGTTATTGACGAAAACGACATGGATTCTTTGAAAGGCGAATTGGGCGATATTTTATTGCAGATCGTTTTTCACAGTGAAATTGCCTCAGAAAAAAATATATTTGCTTTCAAGGATGTTGTTAATGCCATTTCGGATAAAATGGTTGAAAGGCACCCACATGTTTTTAAAGAAAAAGGGGCGGTAAGCGCAGACCAAGTACAGGAAAACTGGGAGCGCAATAAGCATAAAAAAGAAAAGCGCGATTCCATTTTAAGCGGTGTTCCCAAACATTTACCGGCCCTTTTAAAAGCGCAACGCTTGCAAGACAAGGCTTCTACCATAGGTTTTGACTGGGACTCTGTGGGCGATGTTATTGAAAAGCTGGAAGAAGAAATAGCAGAGTTTAAACAAGCTATAAAAGAAAATGATGAAAACCAGATCGAGAATGAGTTTGGTGATATTTTATTTACACTGGTAAACCTTTCCCGTTTTACAAAAGTTATCTCGGAAGACGCCCTTCACAAAGCAAACCGGAAATTTATAAAACGATTTAATTTTATGGAGAACTATTTTAATAATGATCCCGAAAAAATGTCTACGGCCTCTCTGCAAGAACTGGACCTGCTCTGGGAAAAAAGTAAGGATTTTGAATAAATGTCATTGTTAAATAACTATTTAAAAGAGTGCCGGGTGCTTAAGCTACCGGAAGAAATATCGATAAAAACGTACGATTTTATTTTGGAAAATAAACTGGTGGATGCTGTTTCCCTGCTATTGCACCAACCAAAACCAGATGCTTTGCAGTCAATTCGGCCCACCCAAAATAATCCGATTGAGAATTGGGCAGCTTTGTTAAAGGATGTTGGTTTTTCAGGTTATAGCTCGTTAGTTTTTGAACATGGAGAATATTGTTTTTACTTATCCGGGACTGATTTTGAGGTAAGCCCAATTTATATTTTTGTTGTCAAGTCTACTGACAATGATGCGGTAAAAGATATTTTATCATCCTGGCAGCCACTGATTCAATTTCAACAAACAATACTAAAATGCAGTAACCAAAAAAATCAAAACGAATATGGCAATTTAATTTCACAATTACTGCACGATGTCCATGCATTAACCGAGGTTGAACTTAAAAACGGTTTACAGGACGAGTTGGCAAAGAAGATTGAATACCAAAAAAAGATCAATAAAAACCTTCTTTTTTATGTACGTGATTTTGACCTGTTTAAATCTGAAATTACAGTAGGCAAATTCGTAAAGGATTCTTTGGCCCTGATAAACGTAAACATTGACAGCCTCCCTGTTGATGTTCAGGACGCAGATGCTGAGTTATTTGTTGATGTGGAATTGCTTTCCGAAGCATTTAATCACGTAGTTCAAAATGGATTGGATGCCGTAGCGTTTGATTATTCTAAAATCAAAATAAAAATTTATACTATTATGCCCAACTCGCCATTCATTAAAAATAATTGGATTATATTTGATGTTTGTGATGAGGGCAAGGGGATTTCTGAAGAGTTTTTACGTTATGTAACACATCCATTTTTTACAACACAGAAGTATAAGAATAATACCGGTTTTGGACTGACGAATGCCCAAAAAATTATAGAAGGCCATAATGGTTACCTGGAAATAAAATCAGAAAACGGTACGCAGGTAAAAATAATAATCCCTCAATTAAAAGATGAAGAAAACTAAAGATAAAATCCTTGTTATAGAAGATAATGCCATCTGGCAACAGAAATATGAAAAATGGTTGGGGTTGGATTATCTGTACGCATTTACAAGTAATATCGAAGAGGCGAAAAGTCTTTTTAATACATTTTTGCCGGATATCGTTGTGCAGGACCTTGGCTTGCCCGAGATAGAGACTGGGCTAAAGATGCTCGATTATATTGTGAGCCAGGGAACAGACGCCAAGGTCATAGTGATTACTTCTTCCCAGGATCATCAACATGCTTTGGAAGCCCAAAAGCGGGGTGCTTATTCTTATTTTTTTAAAAGCGAAAATATTCAGGACGAACTTCCGCTTCTTGTAAGACGCGCAATCCGCATGCAAACACTGGAACGCGATAATAGAATTTTACGCGACCAGCTTACAGCAAAATTGCAATTTGATAATGTCATAGCTGTCAGCAAACAAATGCAAAATATATTGATGTTGATCGAGCAAACGAAAAAAACAAAAGAACCTGTATTGATAACGGGGGAATCGGGCGTAGGAAAAGAAATAATAGCCAAACACATTCATACACGAAGCAATGCCAGCAACAAACCATTTATAGCCATAAACTCAGCGGCCATACCGGAAAACCTTTTAGAAAACGAGTTGTTCGGCCACGAGCAGGGGGCATTTACGGGTGCAAAGGATTTAAAGAAAGGGCAGTTTGAACTTGCCGAGGGAGGCACTTTGTTTTTGGATGAAATTGGGGAAATCCCGCTTTCTGTTCAGGCAAAGTTGTTACGCGTTTTACAGGAAAAGAAGTTTTATCGCCTGGGTGGTTCAACCGAAATCAATGCAAATTTTAGATTAATTGCCGCGACAAATAAATCCTTGCCCGACCAAATTTCAAAAAATGAATTTAGGGAAGATCTATTTTATCGGTTAAATGTAATTCCTGTTCATATCCCACCCTTAAGGGAAAGGCCGGATGATATACCGGCGCTAATTAGTTTCTTTGTAACTAAATATTGCCAATCATACAACCTTAAAAACAGGCCCAAAGTTGATAATGCCCTTGTAACATACTTATCCAAGCTGGAGTGGAAAGGAAACATCCGGGAGCTTGAAAATACTTTGATCCGGATGTTGGTTGTAAATCAAAAAGCACTTGGACTTAAAGACCTGCCACCGGACATTCAGGAACAAGGAAATTCAATTTTACAAGAATCACTGCAAAACAGGCACACATTGGATGAAATGACTAAAATGTATGCACATTTGGTTTATGAACATTTAAATAAAAACAAAAAAGAAACATGTAAGTTTTTAAATATTAATTACCGCACTTTAGTATCCCGCCTTAAAGACTCTTAATTGCATAAAGTACAACCTTCGTTTTTTTATTAGTTGTATTTTTTACACTTCCCTTGAATATATACCACCTAAACCATTGTTTATAAAAGGCTTAAACAAAAAACAGATTTAAGTTTATAAAAAACAACAGTTTGTAGTGTGGCATGGTGTTTGTAATACTTGGATTGTCGACTTACAAAAGGAAGTGTATACAGTGGAAAACTTGATATCTGGTAATTTAAACATCAGCTCATTAAGCGACAATTCAGGAAGAAAATACTATACAATTCGGGTGGCTTTCTCAGAAAAGGATATTCTTACTATTTATAAGAACTCTATAAATGAGCTCATGGATGAGTTACCCGAAATTATATCTTCAGCGATTCAAGCTCGAGTGGTCAATGAACTTCAAACGGTAAATTAGGAGGCCAAATGAAAGTATTTATTTGTGAACAGGATCAAAATAAAGCAAAATCAATGCAAGCTGTTTTAGGGCATTACAGTTATAAGGTAATTACAGTTCAAAAAAACACTGATCTTTTTAAACAAGTAAATCAACATCGCCCAGCCGTAATAATTGTTAATGAAAGTTTTAATGAAAATGGAAGCATCGAAACTATAAACCGGTTGAAAAACGACCCGGAAACATCGAGTATTCCAGTTATATATATCGGTGATAATAATGAGGTTATATCAAGTTTATATCCTACAAAGAATACTTTTGTAGAGGCGGTTCAATCTCCTGTTAAAATTAAGAACTTAAAACACTATGTTGATCGTTGGACCACATTTCGTAGCCTGTACATAAAGCACTAATATGGAAATATTTATTTTTAGCCAGCTCATAATTTTAGTTTTCTGGATAATTTTTAAAGGAATCAATGTCAAGGATGACATTTTATCTTGAAAAAGCAAAAAACCCCGCAAGCCTTTAAGGATGAAAGCTTCGCGGGGTTTTTTGATTATAAATGTTTAATTATTTTCTTCTTGTTTCAATTCCAGATATTGTTCAGAAATAAATCGTGACAATGCTTCCGAGAGGTAGGTACAATACTCTCTTAATTTTTCTTTGTCACCTATTGTGTAGAAACCAGGGCTTTTATACTCCAAAACGATTAGCCCAATTGGCTGAGAGTTTTTTAACAGAGGCAATGCAAGAAAGGAGTGCAAGCCATAGTTGGTTTTTTCATTTTTAGAAAATCGCGGGATAAAATAGTCATCTTTTTCAATATCGTCTAAAAGATAAATCTGGTTATTTGTTATAACTTTGCCGCAAAGCCCCTCACTTATACTAAATCGTGATCCCGTTTTTACAGAGTCTATAATTCCTACTGTTTTGATGACAGTTGCCATTTGGGTATTGGTCGAATCAACCATGGCAATTGTTAACTTGTGCGCTTCAAACAATTCTGCAATATATTCAATAAAAATTGATACAAGTTGATTATAGGTTGGACAAGTGTTTAGTTTCCGGCTGAGTTCAAACTTTTTGTTTTCTGCTGTAAGAAGTCTTCCGTAATATTTTTGCTTAAGGGCATTGGCAATTGTATAGTGCGTGCTAAACCCAACTTGTGTTAATACTTTAAATTCTTCCTCGTTAAAATATCCAGTTGCCGGGGAGTCAAATATCCAAATCAATTTTTGATTATCCGTAATTGTGTTATTAAAAGCTAACACCGATCCGGGGGAATAGTTTTCTGGACTGTAATAGGGTAAAATATTAGAATTCTGTTTAAGGTTGTTTTCGACTAATATTTCCGAAGTGTGGTTTTTAAGTAATTTGATGATTGTTGGTTGAACAGATGAATCCCGCCATTCTGTCCCGGGTTTTATGACTTTATAAAAAAGACGAAGGTCTTCCTCGTTGTTCTGTATAAAAATGTAACCGTTTGTTGGTAAAAAAAAGTTATATAAAATATCAAACTGGCTCAGAAGGAAAGAATTGAGTGATAAACTCGAATCATTTAAGAGTGTGTTAAGATTGCTTTTTTCCTTGTTGCTCAGTGTGATTTGTTTTTTGGGTGTTGGGCTTGGCTTGGGGGTGGTTTTTATTTCTTCAGGCTTTTGATTTTTTTTCTTTAAGCCGTTTATATCAAAAATATGCTGATATAAAATATAGCAGAGACCAAAAAAGAGAATAATTTTTAGTAGCAGGTTTCCTGTTTGGCCTAGTATTTCGAAATGCACAAAAAAGCCAAATAAAGAAATTATAACAACAATGGTAATATTTCTCAAAAGAAAATCCCCGGATACTGACATCTTCAGTATAATTAACCTAAACCGGGGTATTTCCGGTTTAGGTTAAAAAATTTAAGGAGATTCAGCCAAAAAACCAAAAATATACTATTTAGACTCTTCACCGGCTAAGTGAATATTGCTGGTGTTTACCTTTTCCGGGATGCTTTTTAAGCTATCACTTTCAGGTTGTTCTATCGCAGGCTCCACGATATTATCAGAAGCCACTACAGTTTTATCAACATGCGTACTTGGGCCTCCAATTGCTGATGAAGGCATAGGGCCTTCTTGCGTGTTGTACTGCATCCCTATATCTGTAAAAATAAAAAGATATAAAGCTGCCACTAAAACAGTACCTGAAAAAACAAGGGACAGTCCTTTTTTGTTCAAAGCAGGGCTTTTATTCGTGCTGTCAATATTGATAATCCTGTTTCGCAGGTTTGAGTCAAAATCGGCAGATGGCGAGACCTGCGGAAGGTTCGCTAACTTTCCTTGTATATCGGATGCCTCTTTAAACACAGTTTTACATTCCGGATCCTTTTCCAGATAGATATCGATTTCAGCTTTTACCTCTGACTCCAAAGTTCCATCAATATAATCTGATAGCAAACTCTTTGCTTTGTCACAATTCATCATAGGCGTGTATTCCCTTTATTTTAGTTAAATATCTTTCACGATTTTTTTAAGATCATATTGCAACTTTAACCGGGCACGGTTAACACGTGATTTTACTGTACCCAGCGGAATATTTACTATCTGTGCTATTTCTTCGTAGGAGAACCCCTGAACATCTCTTAGTAATATTACCTGTTTAAACTTTGGAGAAAGTTTGCCAATTGCTTTTTGGATTTCTTTATCTGTTATTGCCGAATTGGCGTATTTATGGGGTGTAATTCCTTTATCGGGCAATTCATAATCTTTTTCCGTAGACATAAAGTTATGAATGGAAAAAATGTTCCGTCTTTTTCGCTTTCTTAACTCAGTTTTTGCAAGGTTTCCGGCTATGGTGTAAATCCAAGTTGAAAACTTGGCAATTTCCTTATAATAATGTTTGTTTTTATACAACCTTAAAAATGTTTCCTGAAGGATATCCTCGGCTTCAATCCTGTTGCCAAGAAATCGGAAAATAAAATTCATCAAAGGGTCACGGTACCTTTTAACAAGCAAGTCATAAGCGTATGCATCACCTTGTTGAAAGCGCGCAATAAGCTGCTCATCGGTCGGCCCGGTTGCTTTTTTTACATCATTTAATTCTTTATTTATTGTTGTCATTATTATAAACACTTTATATACATTTAACTTGGTTTATGGTTCCCGGGTTTTTAGAAAAAATAAACTAAAATATTCAGCTATTTCTTGCAAATGTCATAACAGAGTGATTGCAGTAGCGCCCAATCGGATTCAGCGGTACTTTTTATCTTTCGGTCTAAGTGATGAAAAGTATTAATTACGCCTTCAAGCTTTTGTATTGTAAATGATTTAAGGGTTGCAGAAATATCTTTTTGTTGATAATTATTGATTTTAAGTTCGCGGTAAACAGCCAACAAATCTTTACCACCGCTTTTTAATTTTGCTGCTATCATGGCCTTCTTAAAATAACTAAAAAGTATCGATACTATTAAATTTATATTTTCGCCCTTTTCGTTTAGCTTTTTTGCGATCAGAAAACTTCGTTTCAGGTTCTTGCTAATCAAGGCATTTTGCAGGGTAAAAATATTATATTCTTTAGACATACCCGTAACAGCAATTACGTCATCCGCTGTAATTTGGGAATCATCCGATTTATATTCATTGACTTTTTGCAGCTCGTGTTCGATCGTTAAAAGGCTGTTGCCCGTGTATTCTGCAAGCATGGTTATGGCCTGTGCTGACATGTCCATCTTTTTATGTTTCAGGCTTTCTTTAATTAAAGCTGGGATTTTATAATCGGGAACCAGCTTACAATCCACCAAAACGGCTTTTTTCTTTAGCTCAATAAAGAGTTTTGTTTTACCCATTTCATCGGTCGAGAGCAGTAAAATCGTTGTGCTTGTGGGTTTTTCCAAATATTGTAAAAAAGTGTCTGTATCGGATACTTTTATGCGCGAGAGTTCTTTGACTACAACGAGTTTATAATTTGATAACATGGGGTACGATAAAGATGCGTTTACAATTTGCGATAAACTGTTTTCACTGCCATGTAATAAAATCCGGTTTAAACTGCGCGAGGATGGATCGGTAAACAATGCTTTGGAAAATGCCTGTATAATTTGATCGTGAAAAAACTTTTCCTTACCGAACAATAAATATACCGGTGCGAATTTTTCGTTTTTTATTGCATTTAATACTTCCGCTACTGAGGCCATTTTATTTTCCCGACATTTCTGATTTTGACAACCAGATATTAATCTTCTTATTTAATAAAATCCCGGCCAACAAAATAATAGTCCATTGAAAAAGTGTTGTTCCAAGGCTGAAACTTTCTAAAATACTCCAGGATGAATCCGGGAGCCATGTAAGGGATTGATAAAACCACCAGCCCAGCATGGCTACAAATTCCAACGGTAATAGAAAATAGAATAGGATTTTGAAAATTATGTGGGTAAACCCAACATATTTTTGGGGCTGGTACCACTGATCTACAAAGTTTGTAATGCCCACTTTTAAAACAAGAATTGTAAAAAACAAGCCGCTTAAGATTAGTCCCAATCCCCAAACCCAATCCTGGTTGTTAAAAAAGTTCATCGAAAGGGCCGACGGCGCGCCAATAATTGCTGTTAATAATGTGATAACCCAAACGGCTTTCTTGCGGTTCATCCCAAAATCCATCATTACCCTTGAGGCCAGTTCCAGCATGGAAATTAGGCTGGAAAGTGCTGCAAAAAACAGGGCAAGGAAAAAGATTGTTGCAAATATTCCCCCGGCACTCATCTGAGAAAATAGCTTCGGAATTGCAATAAATGCCAGCCCCTGGTTCCCTGATGCCAACGCTGCGCTGGCTGTTTCCGTGGATGGGCTTAATGCAAAAATGGTTGGGATGATAACCAGGCCGGCCAAAATGGAAGCAAAATTATTGCCCATGGCCGTAATAAAAACATTGCCGGTAACACCCTCTTTGCTTTTCGCATAAATGGCATAGGTTAGGATTAATCCCCAGCCGGCGCCTGTTGACCATGCGGATTGAGACAGGCCATCCAGCCAAATTTTATAATCGGTTAGTTTAGCCAGGTCAAATGAAAAAAGATAGGAGAGGCCGAGATCAGCCCCGGACAAACTAATCGCTTTAATAGCCGAGATTATTAAAAGGATGTACAAACTCGGAATTATAAATTTTGAAAAGCGCTCAATCCCTTTTACGACACCAAGATAGATTAGTGTTGCAGCCAGTCCTAAAGATATAAAATGAAATAAAACGGGCTGGCTGTAAGAGGTGGTATAGCTTGCCCAAAATTGTTCATGGTTGAGAGTGGTCAGGTTGTTTGAAACGGCTAATAGAAAATATTTGAGCGCCCAGCCGCTTACAACAGAATAATAGAACATAATGGCGCTAGTGCATACCGCCACAAACCAGCCCATCCATGTATATTTTTCACCCATTGCTTCTTTAAAAGCACCAAGGACACCTTTACGTGTTTTCATTCCAACAGAAAACTCCACAACAAGCAGAGGGATTGACCATAGGAAAAGAAAAATGAGCCAGGGGATTATAAACGATCCGCCATACTGCCCGGCAAGACGGGGAAAACGCCAGATGTTTCCGGCACCAATGGCCATGCCCAAAGTAGCGGCGATCAACCCAAAACGAGAACTGAATGACTCTATTTTATGCATGGTTTAATGCCCAAGAAAATACCAGCCCAACCCAAGAGCGGAAACACCGAAACAATAATATCCAAACCACTGAAGCTTACCTTTTTTTACAATATCCAAAAGCCAGATAATCGCAAAATAACCGGAAACAAAAGAGACAAGCGTACCGACGGCATAATTGAGTATTCCGGATGAATCAATCCCCACTTCCATCAAATCTTTTGTCTTTAAAAGGACAGCGCCAAATACAGCCGGAATTGACATAATAAACGAAAAACGGGCAACTTTATCACGATCGATGCCAAAGGCAAGGCCGGTAAAAATCGTGCTGCCGCTTCGCGAAATACCGGGCAAAATGGCAAAAGCCTGGGCCACGCCAATCAGAAAAGTATTGGACATCTTAAAAGGTGTCCCACGATCTTTTAAATGCGGGGTAACCGACATGATCAACCCGGTAATAGCCAGCATAAAATAGACAAGCAATACATTGGAAAAGGCTGCTTCAATCTGATCTTTAAAAGCTAGCCCCACAATGCCGGCCGGGATCGTTGCAACAATTACATATAAATCCCACTTATAATATTCTAGCAATTCGGGGTCATTTGTTTTTTTAAGGGGAACCAGAAAAAGGGCAACGAACATTTGGCCAAGTTCCTTACGGAAAGCTACCAAAATAGCAAACAGCGTACCAAAATGAAGAAATACTTCAAACGCGATGCCTTCTTCATGAAAGTTTAATATTTCACTAAAAATCACCAGATGGCCCGAACTTGAAATGGGTAAGAATTCGGATAAACCTTGAACAAGGCCGAGTATAATAGATTTTACGAGTTCCATTTTTTCCCTTTGTTAAAATTCCATTTTATTTTTTTAAGGGATCAATGTATCCAAAAAATATAAATCAAACAAATGCGATAGTTGATAGTATTTTAAAAATTATTTGCATTACTCCCAATCAGTAATTATATTCGCATCAACTTAATGACCGGTGGTCATTTTCTTAAATGGAGTTTGTATGGGCATCAGCGAACGGAAAGAGCGGGAAAAACAACAACGGCGCAATGACATAATTGATGCGGCAGAAAAACTTTTTTTTAGCAAAGGGTTTGGCAGTACAACAATGGACGAAGTTGCCAAAGAAGCTGAATATAGTAAAGGGACACTTTATCTTTATTTTAAAAGTAAAGAAGATTTGTATCTGGCCATTACTGTGCGTGGTATGAAAATACTGGAAGAAATGTTTAAAAATGTTTTAAAAGATGCATGCGATGGATTGTGTAAAACCCGCATGATGGGTTAAACTTATTTTGAATTTTCACATAAATACCCAAATTATTTTAATGCGATGGTTTTTTATGAATCCAGCGGTGTTAAGATCGACGAGGAGACAACATGCGCCAACATTTGCGAAGAACAGGGCAACCGGGTGCTTTCAACCGTGGCGGCAGCTGTACAAGAAGGGATTGATGATGAAACTATCCGGCCGGAGTTAGATCCAATCCAGGTAGCGACAATTTTATGGGCGCATTGCACCGGGGTTATTACGGTGATTTCCCAGCGTGGTGCACATATCGAAGATGAGCACGGCGTAAAGGTAAAAGACCTGGTAGACCTTTCATTTGAAATGATAGGCCGTTCATTAAAAAAATAAAATTTTTTTACCCTAAGGGTGACTGAAGGTCATTTCTTAAACAAGAGTGTGGAGAATATATATGAGACAAGTGGAAATTAAATTTTGGGTCTTGATTTTGATTATGGGGCAGGCTGTTTTTGCCCAGGAAAAAATAGATACAATTCTGGATTCATATATTCGGGTTGGCCAAAAAAACAATCAAGCTTTAAAGCAAAAGGATTTTTCTTACCAAAAAAGTTCTGCGGCGTTAAATGAAGCGCGCGGCATGTTTTTACCGTCGCTCTCGATCGAGGCGCGCTACTCCCGGGCAGGTGGCGGAAGGGATATTATTTTTCCGGTTGGGGATTTAATGAATCCTGTTTATAACTCGCTTAACCAACTATTTGCTGCTAGTGGTTTGCCACAACAACCCTACCCGGTTTTAAAAAATGAAACGATTCCATTTTTGCGTGAGAAAGAGCATGAAACCAAATTGCGCCTTGTGCAACCTGTACTTCAACCGGCCCTTTATTATAATTACCAGCTCAAAGATAATCTTGTCAAAGCTTCGCAAGCAGAGCTTGAAGCATATAAAAATGAGCTGACGAAAGAAATCAAAACGGCCTATTTCAAATATCTGCAAACGGATCAACTTGTTTCTTTGTTCGAAGGAACACGGGAACTGCTTAATGAAAATATCCGGGTTAGCCAGGCCCTTTTTGAAAATGAGATGGTTACCAAAGATGTTGTTTTTAGGGCCAATTCTGAAAAATTAAAACTGGATCAACAGTTGGAAGAGGCAAAGCATAAAAAGACCCTGGCAAAATCGTATTTTAATTTTTTACTTAATAAACCGTTGGATGCGGAAATAAAAATTGGGCGTGTAACAAATCCTGTAAAACAGATTACCACGAATCTAAAATTATTTGAAGACCAGGCCCTTGGCCAGCGAAATGAAATCCGCCAGGCTAGCTATGCATTATCTGCAACAGAAAATGTAAAGGGCATTTCAACGAGTAGCTATCTTCCTAACTTAAACCTTGTCGTCGATTTTGGCTATCAGGGCGAAAAATATCGCTTTGGAAAAAAAGATGATTATTGGATGGCATCGGCAATATTTAGCTGGAACCTATTCAACGGTTTTAAAGACAAGGCAAAAAGAGAAATGGCGGTTCTGGACAACAAGACCATGCAGTCGCGTTTTACCGAGTTGCAAAATCAAATTCGGATGCAGGTCCAAAATGCATTTCTTGGCTTACGGGTTGGTCAAAAAAGCTTGGTTAGCGCCAAAGAGCAGGAAACGCAGGCAAAAGAATCTTTTAAGATTATTTCAAAAAAATATGAAGAGGGCATAGCGTCTCAGATTGAATTTATTGATGCACGTGTAAACTTGACCAATGCCGGAATAAACAAAATTGTGACAGAATATGACCTTTTTATCAAGCTCGCTGAGATGGATTTTGCCTTGGGAATAAAAAGTGAATAAAAAATAAGTAAGTAAAAAATTGCTTTTAAATCGGCAACCTTCCTGATGAAAGGATAGTGGAAGCTTACCAACTTAGAACGACTATAAATTATGTAGATGTCCATATTTTGAAAGGAAAAACCATGAAAAAAATCATAAGCCTGTTTTTACTATTGGCAGTATCATCCACCATTTATATTGGATGCGAATCACAGGCACAGGAGACGGTTCAACAAAAAGGGATCAATGTAAAAATGGTGAATGTTGAACAAAGCCATTTACAAATCCCAATAAAAACCAGCGGCGTTTTAGCGGCAAAAGAAGAAATCGTGCTGGCATTTAAAACCGGCGGTGTTATAAAAAATATTTTGGTCGAGCCTGGGCAAAAAGTTAAAAAAGGTCAGCTTTTAGCGCAGCTGGACCTGGCCGAAATTTCCGCGCGCCGTGAGCAGGCGGAAAGTGGCCTTGCCAAAGCGCAACGTGACATGGTACGAATAGATAAACTTTATAATGAGAAAGTTGTGACGCTTGAGCAAAAGCAAAATGTGCAGACGGCCTTGGATATTGCCAAATCCAATGTAACAATCGCTACATTTAATGAAAAACATTCCAGTATTTATGCGCCGGACGCAGGGCGAATTTTGGCCCGGTTTGCAGAGAAAAATGAGCTGACTTCCCCGGGAAAGCCCATGTTGGCTTTTGGTTCGACAGACGAAGCTTTTATCTTAAAGGCGGGCGTGTCCGATAAAGATGTGATCCGCTTAAAACTGGGCGACCCGGCTACAATTTTATTTGATGCATTCCCCGGGAAAATATTTGATGCAAAAATATCACAGATAGCGGCAGCGGCCACACCCGGTAGCGGGACTTTTGAAATTGAACTTCAAATTGTGCCGACCGGCCAAAGGTTATACTCCGGTTTTATTGGCAAGGCGGAGCTTATACCGCAAATAAAAGAAGCGGTGGATGTTATTCCCGTCGGTGCGCTGATGGAGGCCATCGGGAAATCCGGCTATGTGTTTAAGGTTGATGCGCAGAATATTGCACATAAAACCTATGTAAAAGTTGCCTATATCTTAAATGACCAGGTAGCCATCGGGCAAGGGCTTGAGGATGTAAAAAGGGTTGTACATGATGGCAATGCGTATTTAACGGACGGCTCGTTAGTCCAGATAATTGAGTGACCACAATAAAGTAAAAATCGAAGTTTGAAAGGAAATAATATGCAGACAATTTTGGGCGCCGGCGGGGCAATAGGAATCGAACTGGCGAAAGCTTTAAAAAAGTATACAGATAAAATCAGGCTTGTTAGCCGCAATCCTAAAAAAGTAAATGAAACCGATGAACTACTCCAGGCCGATTTATTAGATAAGGCAGATGTGGCCAAAGCCATCAAAGGGTCATCGGTGGTTTACGTGACTGTTGGTTTTCAGTATAGCACAAAAGTATGGCAAGAGACTTGGCCGGTATTTATACAAAATGTGATTGAAGCATGTAAAAATGAAAACTCTAAGCTGGTGTTTTTTGACAATATCTATATGTATGACCCTGGTTATCTGGAGGCCATGACAGAAGAAACGCCTGTAAAACCATCCAGCAAAAAAGGGGAAGTTCGCGCCCGGACGGCACAATTAATTTTAGATGAAATTAAGGCCGGAACGCTGACAGCCTTGATTGCCCGCTCGGCAGATTTTTATGGCCCCTCCATCCAGAATACTAGTATGCTTACGGAAACGGTTTTTAAGCCTTTGAGCAATAAGAAAAAAGCCAGCTGGATGGGTTCGGCCAATTTAAAGCACAGCTTTACCTATACGCCCGATGCCGGTAAGGCGACGGCCCTTTTAGGAAATACAGAGGATGCTTATGGGCAGGTGTGGCATTTGCCAACAGCCGATCATCCATTAACCGGGAAAGAGTGGGTTGAGGCTATTGCCAAAGAATTGGGCGTAGAACCCAAGTATCAAACAGCCCCAAAGTTTTTGGTGCGGATCATTGGCTTGTTTGTCCCGATTATGAAAGAGATGGTGGAAATGGTGTATCAATATGAGCGTGACTATGTTTTTGACAGTTCAAAATTTGAGCAGCGTTTCAATCAAAAACCGACGCCCTATTTGGATGGTATAAAAGAAATCATAAGAACAGATTATAAATAACTTTGTTCTTGTCGCGCATGATTGGCGTCATGCTGAACTTGTTGAGTTTGCGAAATCCCGAAATACCGGGGATTCAGCATTCCTTCCATGCTAGTCAATTCATTTTTTTAACCATGGGATTCTTCATTCCGCTGCGCTTCATTCAGAATGACAATTCCAGGTTGTCATGCTGACGAAGGAAGCATCCCCACCGTGAAAGCCACGGGGTTACTTTTTAAAAATAAAGGGATTCCGAAACAAATTCGGTTGAAAATCCCGAGCTTCTATCGGGGAATGACAGCAAGAAGAGTATCACAATTAAATATGATTATTTTTAAGAACAGGAAAACATAACAATGAAACTACCCAAAATTGCCATCGAAAACCATCAGTTTACCGTAATGATGGTTCTGCTCCTTTTGCTTATGGGGCTGGTCTCGTTTTTTACCATGCCGCGGACCGAAGACCCTGCAATCTCACCGCCCGGGTCAAACGTAGTTGTGGTTTATCCCGGTGCCAGCCCCGAAGACCTGGAACGGATGGTTGTTGATCCGATCGAGGAAGCTATAAATGAGTTGGAAGAAATTAAAAAATTCAATACAACCATCGAAAACGGTTTGGCCGTAATTTCTGTTGAGTTCAATGCCAACACCGATGCTGATGATAAATACAGTGATGTCCTGCAAAAGGTGAACCGTGTCCGTAACAAGCTGCCCAAGGATATTTTACTGCTTGATATTATAAAATGGTCAATCTCAGACGTTGTCGTGGTTCAATTGGCGCTAAGTTCCGACTCTCTTAGTTACAGGGCGCTTGAGAAAAAAGCCGATAAGCTTAAAACACGGCTCGAACGTATCGCCGGGGTAAAGAAAAGCAAAATATGGGCAGTGCCTGTGCAAGAAGTTCAGGTGAAGCTGGATTTCGAAAAAATTGCCCAATTGCACATTCCATTGCAGCAGGTAGTTGGCGCCTTGCAAAGTAGCAACGCCAATATCCCTGGCGGGGCGATAAAACTTGGCACAAAAAAGTTTAATGTAAAAACAAGCGGTTCATACGAATCCCTGGATCAAATCCGTAACACCGTTGTACATGCCCGCGCCAATAAACCCATCTTTATAAAAGATATTGCCACGGTAGGTTTTGATTATGAAGAACAAAATTATTTTGCCCGTTTTAATGACAAGCGTTCCATTTTTATAACCGTCACCCAAAAGAGTGGTACCAATATTTTTGATGTGGTCGGCGCGGCCAAAAAAGAAATCGCTGATTTTAAAAAGACGCTTTCACCTGAACTGCGGCTGGATTATGTATTTGATCAATCTCAGAGTGTGAAACACCGTATGGATACATTCTTTTCCAACCTGGCAGGGGGCATGGTACTGGTTGGCCTCATTGTGTTTCTGGCCTTTGGTTTTAAAACGTCGTTGATTATTACACTGGTTATTCCGCTTTCTATCATGATTGCCATTGGCTTTGTTGATATGAGTGGGTACGGCCTGGAGCAAATGTCGATTGTGGCCATGGTGATTGCGCTTGGCCTTCTGGTCGATAATGCCATCGTGGTTGTGGAAAACATTATTCGCTATCGCCGCAACGGGTACAGTAAAATGGAAGCGTCCGTTCAGGGGGTTAGCGAGGTTGGCTGGGCAGTTGTCAGTTCCACGGTAACAACGGTTCTGGCTTTCGTCCCAATCATATTTATGCCGGGCACGGTGGGCGATTTTATCCGCAGTATGCCGGTAACGGTTGTCTATATTTTAAGTGCTTCGCTTGTTTTGGCATTAACCCTAACGCCTTATCTGTCCAAGAAATATCTTAAAAACGATAAAGATGAAAAGGAAAGGGTTTTGTTTCGTGCATTGAACAAGGTGATAGAAAAACACTATAAAGGAGTTTTAACCAAAGCTTTAAACAACCGCATTCTTGTTTTGATTGTTGCAACGGCGGCTTTAATGTTTTCTCTTTTTCTCTTCCCGTATGTGGGTGTAAGTTTTTTCCCGAAGGCAGAGAAGCCCCAATTTTTGGTAGATATTAAAATGCCTAAAGGGACCAATCTTGATAAGACAAATGCGGTTGCCAGAGAGGTGGAATCAATAATCCGGGCAAAATCAGAAAGTGCAACTTACGCTACAAATGTTGGCCGCGGCAATCCAAGAATCTATTACAACATTATTTCTAAGCGGGAAACCAGCCATTATGCCCAACTTTTTGTTCAACAGCCCGATGGCGATATGGACAAAATGGCCAGCTTAATTGCCGGCTTACGGGACACACTTGTACAAATCCCCGGTGCACGGATTGAAGTAAAAGAATTTGCACAGGGGCCGCCTCTTGAGGCGCCCATTGCCATTAAAATACTGGGTGAAAACCTGGACATGTTAAAACAAATTGCCCACGATATTGAAGCGATGATTGTAAATGAAGCGGGGACGATAAATATAAATAACCCCCTGGCAACATCCTCGACAGATTTGCATGTAAATATCAATCGCGACAAAGCGGCCATCCTCGGGCTTAACCTGGCCAATATCGATCAAACTGTTCGCGCTGCCGTTGCCGGAATAACCGCTACAACCTATCGTGATCAAAATGGCGATGAATATAATCTTGTTGTAAAAATGCCCTTTGATAAAAAGCTGAGCCTGAGTGATCTGGAAAAAATTTATTTAACCAATATAAACGGGCAGCAAATTCCGTTGAGGCAAATAGCCACGATTGAGTTTACAGATTCCCCGGCCCTGATCAGCCATTTTAAGACACAACGCAATGTAAGTATCACTGCCGACGCGCTGGACGGCTATTCCGTAGATGCGATTACCCAATCGTTAATTAAGCAGATGGATAATTATAACTGGCCCGATGGTTATAATTATTATGTGGGTGGTGAGTTGGAAAGCAGAGAAGAATCTTTTGGCGGAATGGGTCAGGCTTTGATCGTGGCTATCATAGGTATATTTGGGGTTTTGGTTTTGCAGTTTAAATCTTTTTCCCAGCCCTTTATCGTTTTATCCGCCTTGCCGCTGGCGATAATCGGCTCGGTACTGGCTCTGTTTGTTACCGGTTATTCCTTCTCTTTTACAGCTTTTATCGGTATAACCAGCCTGGTGGGGATTGTGATCAACAATTCCATTATTTTGATCGATTATACAAACCAGTTGCGCGCGACAGGCAAAGATGTGCTTATTGCTTTGAAGGAGGCGAGCACGACACGTTTTATTCCGATAATTTTGACTACGGCCACTACCATTGGCGGCCTATTGCCTTTAACATTGGGCGGCGGTTCATTATGGGCGCCAATGGGCTGGGCCATTATCGGCGGGCTGGCCGTTTCTACAATGCTTACTTTGATCGTGGTGCCGGTTTTGTATGTAATGTTTAGCCCGGTGGTTGTAGATGCGGGCTAAGGCAGCGCCCTCTTTTTAGGGAAGGGGAATTGATTTAAAAACATGGGGTAAAACCATTTTATAACCACGAAGGCCACAGAGCGCACAGAGGAAAATTTAAATATGGGTTCCCTGGCCTGTACAATTTACGCTTGGTTAAGCACGTCTGCAAAATTCAAGGCCCTTTCTTAATTTGCAACCGGCTGTACGCGAAGGCGTATAGCCTGCCCGGCCACTGACGGGTATAACGAGGACGTTATGCCGTGTCCCGCCTTTTTTGTGGGTGAGCGGTCTTTCGCTACTCTGCAGGAGCATGGACACATTCCTTTTAGCAATAGTTTTTTGTCTTTGTACTAACGAGACTGGATTGCGTCCTTAAATTTAATTATATAACTTGTATTTGATGTAGTAAAAATCTTTATAGTTTTCTTTTCTAAATTAACATCAAAATCCAAAATTATTTCTTGATTTTTAAAATCATCTTCTTTGTCAATTTGCAAAAATTCAATGCCATAAAGCTCAATTTTAAGATAATCTTTTTCAGTGGCAACGTTTATAATAACGCTTTTTCCGGAATAATTTATAACGAAATCATTTAGTTCAGAATCATGTAAACCTTGATCGATAATATACTTCAATTCTACATTTTTAATTTTCATTTTTGAATACCTCCCCCAGGGTTCACCTTAGTACCTTTACTAGTATGCCAATGAGGCCCTCTCTCTTTTCCAGCTTCCCTACCAGACCGATCCCATCTTCTGACTATTTTTCCCGCTTTGTCTTTCCACTGTCTATTTTTTCCTCCTGGAGAGTTCTCTCTTGCTTTTGCCTCTTCTTGCACACCATTTGGTGGACTTCAATCTGCAGGGTTTTCTGGAAATTCTGCTGGATCATCAACATCGTCTATATCTCTATCACCTGCATCTTCTTCACCTTCAGCTGATTGCTCTTTAGGCCCTTCATCTCCCGTAAGTGCTAATGGTGTTAATAAAACAGCAGCCCTACCAAGAGCCATTAATGCAAGCTTTACTGCTTCCCAATCGAGAATAAAAGGTACTACTTTCAACGCATCTGTGTTTGCGTTTTTAGCATCAGTACTATCCATCCCAGTCGGGTCGATAAAATTTAAGGGGTTATTGCCAACATAATTGTAAGGTGTTAAAGATGGGTATCGATATGCATGTGGATCTACCGATAAAAACCGTCCAAGAGTGGGGTCATAGTACCTTGCGCCGAAATAATCATAACCTGTTTCTTTGTCCCTCTCTTTTTCGGTAAACATGTATTTCTCTATCGGGCTGCTTACCGTGTATTGCCTTAACACCTCGCCAAAGGGGTATTACTCCTACCTGCTATGCGGTAAACCATTTTATAACCACGAAGGCCACAGAGCGCACAGGGGAAAATTTAAATATGGGTTCCTCGGCCTGTTCAATTTACGCTTTTTTAATCACGCCTGCAAAACTCAAGGCTTCTTCTTAATTTGCCGTCGGCAGGATACGAAGGCGTATAGCCTGCCCGGCCACTTTTTAGGCAGGGTAAAAGCCTTCACCGTGTTCTTTGAGATAGGGCGTAACCAAGAAAAAAGAAATGCATCAAACGTACACATTGTCCACGCGTTCAAAAAATTTGGTTTCTGAACTTGAACAAACCAGTAAAGGCCTTTTTGTACGAGGCGTAATATTGACAAAGGTTTTGGGATTTCAAAGCTTGACATTATCTGGCCATAGCTTTAAATTAAATGTCACGTTTTTTTACCTGATCAGGAATCCTTTGAACGCGTTTGGCTTCTTAATTTAATGGATTTTAGCTCAGGTTTTTTTTGTACCGGGCTGTTATAAAAAATGTGAGGTATAAAATGGCAACACAAGCAAAACCGGTTTCCAAAGTTTTAATGTTTTCAACACCTACCTGCCATTTTTGTAAGGTGGCAAAAAGGTATTTTAAAGAGAAGGGCATAAAGTTTAGGGATGTTGATGTATCGCGTAATGCCGCCGCGGCAGCGGATATGCAAAGGCGCACCGGCCAAATGGGCGTACCGGTAATAATAATAAACAACCGGCCAATAGTTGGCTTTGACAAAATAAAAATTAACAAAATGTTAGGTTTGAAATAAAAGGAGAAATATCGTGAATATTCAACCATTAGACGATCGTGTACTTATTGAAAAAGCACAGGAAGAAGGCGAGCAAAAAGTTGGCTCTATCATAATCCCTGATACGGCAGCTAAGGAAAAACCAACAACCGGTAAAGTTGTAGCCGTTGGAACAGACGAAGACTTGCAGGAAAATATTAAAGTTGGTGATACAATCATCTACTCAAAATATGCCGGTGATGAAATTAAAATGGATGAGGTAGAATACATGATTATCCAGCGCAGTGACATCCTTGCCATTGTAAAATAGTTTTTCCGCCTTAGCGGTGTTTTACTCAATTATTAAAAGGGCCTTTCGTGGCCCTTTTTCTTTTTAATATAGTCTATGCCTCACTTTTTCCCGGCCCGCCTCATTAGGAATTGTCCTCAAAATCTATTATATTTTTACTGTTAACTGCAATAAACTCAACAATTAAAAGAATACTTTCAATTAAATGTTTTTCCACCTGTACTTAATTAAGTGCGATTAAATGCGAGAAAAACTGTGCCCACAGAATTAACAAGTCATAACATAACATTACACGGTATTTCTGTTTCGGACGGCGTTGGAATTGGTACGGTGATGGTGTACCGGACTGATTTTGACGATGTTACCGAATATACCGTGGAGAATGATAAAATCATTGAAGAAATAGATCGCTATTCGGCTGCAGTAAACGATGTAAACCTCATTTTTCTTAATAATCAAAAACGTGTTGCGAGGGAAAGTGGCTTAGAAAACGCAAAAATCTACGAAACATATCACATGATTTTGGATGACCCCTTTTTCCAGGAAGATATTCCCGCAGCCATCCATGCGCAATCTAAAAATGCCGAGTTTATCATTTGCAATAAACTGAGCTTATATGAAAAACATTTTGAATCCATTGAGGATGAGTACCTGCGTGAGCGTGTTTTTGATATACGTGGAGTAAGCCGCCGTTTGATTTATCATCTTTTGCAACACGATTTTCCCGAGCAATCTGCGGAAAACGGGAATATCATTTTGGCACGCGAACTGACCCCGGCGGATTCCATTCATTTTCACCATAAAACTTTAAAAGGACTGGTTACAGAATTTGGTGGACGGACAAGCCACGCGGCCATCCTTGCCCGAAGTATGGAAGTGCCTGCCATTGTGGGCGTAAAGGGTTTATTAAAAAAAGTTAAAAATGGCGCCCCGATCATAATTGATGGTACTGAGGGTGTGATCATTATAAACCCGGATGCAGAAAAATTAAATTTCTACCAACTTAAAAAAGACCGTTTTACACAAAAGAAACAAGCCTTAATCCGCGATCTGGAAAAACCGATCCAGAATTTACCGCATCGAAAAATCCGTTTTCTTGCCAATATAAATGAGCCCAGCGAAATTGAGCACGCAAAAAAATATAAAGCACAGGGTGTTGGCCTTTTCAGGACGGAACTTCAGTTTATTGCAAAATAACGGTTCCTGTCGGAGGATGAGCAATTTGCGACCTATAAAGAATTGGCAGAAAGTTTTGATAAAAATGAAGTCGTTATCCGCGTTTTGGATTTGGGTGGTGATAAGTTCCTGCCATTTGCAGATTCGCACCGGGAGTCCAATCCTTTTCTTGGTTGGTGTTCTATACGAATTTTACTTACCGAAAAAAATATTTTTAAAACACAACTTCGCGCAATTTTACGCGCATCGGCTTTTGGAAAAGTAAAAATCCTTCTCCCTATGATTTCCAGCAAAGAGGAAATAATTGAGAGTAAACGTATTCTCAGTGAGGTTCTTTTAGACTTGGATGAAAATAATATTCCCTATGATCCGGAAATCCAAATTGGCATAATGATAGAAATCCCTTCGGCGGCCATAACCATCGAAGACCTGATAGAAGAAGTAGATTTTGTAAGTATTGGTACAAACGACCTGATACAATATACCCTGGCGGTAGACCGTAATAATGAAAAGGTTGCTTCTTTTTATCAGCCGTTAAACCCGGGTGTGATTCATTTATTAAGCAAGGTTATCGCCACAAGTAATAAAAATAAAAAACCCGTTTCCGTCTGTGGGGAAATGGCCGGCGATCCCAGGTATACACAATTATTATTATCGCTTGGCGTAAATGATTTTAGTATGCAACCTGTCTCAATTCCCGGCGTAAAAAATGTTGTTTTAAATACGGATAAAAAAACGCTGACAAGTATCCAAAAGAAATTAAAAACATCTTTTAGTGTAGAAGAATTAGGCGTGTATTTAAGAAAAAAAGCGGAATCAATAAATAAGGTGAATCATGCGTAATATACTTCTTAGAGTTTTTATAAATATGGCCTCTCTCTGGTTTGTGGACAAAATTTTTCAGGATGTTTGGTTTCAGGACACCAACGCTTTAATCATAACGGCAATTGTTTTTGGCCTGTTAAATGCGTTCATTAAACCGGTTTTAGTGATTTTTACTTTACCCATAAACCTTCTATCTCTTGGCTTGTTTACAGTAGTTATCAACGCGGTTATTTTAAAAATGGCAGATTATTGGGTAGACAGTTTTGTGGTAAATGGTTTTGGTACGGCAATCCTGGCATCGCTTTTTATAAGTGTGATCAGTATTGTGTTAAGCAGCATTTTGAAAGATTAATGAAACAAGATGGGTTTTGGGGATTATAATCCCTGAAATGATTTTAAAAAATAAAAATTGGAGGATTAAAAATGAGAACAGGAAATCCGGTATTAACGGATAAATCGTTTAACGTAACGGCTGTCGGTGCCGAACGGATGACCATCGATGGTGTTGTAAATAAATCGGCCATTCTTTTAGGGCTGTTGCTTGTAAGCGCCTATTGGGTGTGGGACAAGTTTTTTGATTCACTGAATTATGCCAGCGTATCCGGCTATATGTGGGTTGGAATAATTGGTGGTTTGGTGGCGGCCGTAGTTACCACCTTTAAACCAAATATTGCCAACATTACCGCTCCGGTTTATGCGCTTTTAGAAGGCCTGGCGCTTGGTGGGATTTCTGCTTTTTTGGAATCACGCTATCCGGGCATTGTTATTCAGGCAGTCTCTTTAACATTTGCCGTGTTTTTCAGTTTACTGGTAGCTTACCGTTCCGGGCTAATACAGGTCACAGAAAATTTTAAACTGATGGTGGTTTCTGCGACCGGTGGTATTTTTGTGGTTTATATGCTTAGTTTTGTTTTGGGCATGTTTGGTATCAATATGCCGTTTATTCACGAAGGCGGGCTTTTCGGGATTATCTTCAGCCTGGTGGTAATTGCCGTCGCGGCTATGAACCTTGTGTTGGATTTTGATTTTATTGAGAGTGGCGTAAACAAAGGCGCGCCAAAATATATGGAATGGTATGCTTCTTTTGGTTTGATGGTAACACTTGTTTGGCTGTATATCGAAATCCTAAGATTGCTTTCTAAAATGCGCCGATAATTTGTAAAAACGTAACAAAACTTAAATCCTTCTGTGTGCCGATTGGCAGGCAGAAGGAATTTATTATTTCAATTCTTCCTGCCTCAGATATAATTTTGCAACCAATTTTCTGCGTGACCGTAGGTTTTTGTCAATAGTTAATTCACTTTAAAAAGGTTTTTTATGAAATATATTATTCTCCTTTTCAGTCTTTTCCTCTTTTTCACATCCTGTACGCCTTCGCTGATAAGCAGGGCAAAAGAACTAAGCTCTGTCGATCTGGTTTACGAGGTTGACCTTAATAACCGGGACGATGACAACTTTCATGTAAACCTTTTTGTAAATAACCTGAAAAAAGAAAATGCAATTTACCAATTTGCCTCAACGGCACCGGGTACGTATCGTACAATGGACATGGGCCGTTTTGTAAAAAGTTTTGTAGCCTATGATCTGGCCGGGGACACAATCGCCACCAAACACATTTCTACCAACCAATGGCAGATTTCTTATCCTGAAAAAGTTGTTCTAATTCAATACAGCATCGCCGAAACATGGGATACACATGTCGACTCCAACAGCGTGTATGTAATGTGCGGCACATCGCTGGAAAAAGACCATGCCTTGATAAATGGACAGGCCGTTTTTGGCTATCCCACGGGAATGCAGAAAAGGCCTTTAAAAGTGAAACTTCTTTATCCTAAAGAATGGCTTGTCGGCACGGCGCTTTCAAAAGGCCCGGATGGGTTCTACTTCGCCAAAGACTATGACCATATTGTTGATTCGCCCATCTTGCTTGGCCGTTTATCGAAAGCCGCTATTGATGTGAGCGGTAGCCAAATAGAAGTTTATTCTTATTCTGCAAATGATATGGTTCAGGCTGATGAAATCTTAAAAGGTGTTGATGATGTTTTGCATGCCGCCGCCGATTTTACCAATGGTTTGCCAGTGGATCGCTATACATTTCTGTTTCATTTTGAAAACAAACAACACTTTGGCGCCGGGGCGTGGGAGCATAATTACAGCTCGATTTATGCATTTCCGGAAGCGCCCATCGAGACCTTGTTAAAACGGGGTATAAAAAGTACAATGGCCCATGAATTTTTTCATATCATAACGCCGCTGCAAATCCATAGTGAACTGGTTGAAAATTTCAATTTTGTAAAACCTCATCCTTCCAACCATTTATGGCTTTATGAAGGGACGACCGAGTGGGCGGCAAAAATTATGCAAATGCGCGCCGGCCTGGTTGACCTAAAAACATATCTGGGACAGATGAGTAAAAAACTAATTGCCAATGACCGCTATACGCAGGACTATAGCTTGCTGGAATTAAGTAAAAAATCTTTTAGCGTTGCGGGACAAAAAGAGTATGGCAATATCTATGCCCGTGGGGCTATTGTGGCCGGCTTGCTGGATATCAGGCTTTTGGAGCTTTCCGGCGGGAAACGGGGACTGCGTGAAGTTATAAATGAGCTGGCTGCAAAATATGGCCCGGAAAAACCGTTTGAAGAAGAAAGGTTCTTTGAAATATTTACCACTTTTACATATCCGGAAATAGATGGCTTTTTTAACAAATATATTAAAAAGGCCGAGCCGCTTCCGCTTGCAGAATATTCTAATAAGATTGGCATTGCTTATTCAGAAACGTATAGCTCCGGTAAAATAGATACAACTGCAGGTTTGGGCATCACGTATAAAAACGAGGCTCTTTATCTGGAGAAACTGGATTCTGTAAATATAAATTTGGGTTTACAAAACGGTGATAAGCTGGCAGGTGTAAATGGTGAAAAAATTTCTATCGGCAGCGTAAGAAAGGTTTTTAACGATATGAACAAACTGGATCCGGGCGAAACATTTGAGCTCACCATTGAGCGTGATGGCGAGGAGAAAACATTTACCGTTACAAAATTTACGCGCGATAAGGTGGAAAAACATCATTTTGAAGTTATGGAAAACCCAACGGAAGAACAGCTTGCCCTGCGCGAAGCCTGGCTAAAAAACCTGTAATTATAAAGCCTGATCACCTTGACCGAATTTAAAACCCCGTTCAGTTCGCTCTACTTTTCCTGTTATATGCGCGGGGTCATGTTCAAATAAAAGCGTCCAGTTTTCATCGGCCGCTCTGGGCAGGATGTCTTTTTTCTCGGCCAGGGTTTTCATCGGCTCAACATCATAGCCCATTATGTATGGCAGGGGAATATGGGTCGCCGTTGGAAATAAATCGGCACAATAAAAAAGAATATCCCTATCATCGTTAATTTTGGGCGCTTGCATAAAAGGGGTGTGGCCGTTTAAAATAACCATCTCTATATTTGGAAATAACTCACCGGGGCCATCGATTAAATTTAATTTCCCCTCGTCCTTAATCGGAACATAATTTTCTTTCATAAAACTGGCGCCGTCTTTTTCCGATGGGTTCATCGCCCAGTTCCAGTGTTTTTTCTGTACATGGTGGACAGCATTTGGGAATGTGAGTTGCAGTTCATTTTTTTCATCACGGTACGTCGCCCCGCCAATATGGTCAAAATGCATGTGCGTCACGATAATATCCGTAATCTCTTCCGGCTTAATGTTTTTTCCGGCCAGGCCATTTTCCAGATTATATTTACTATGGTCGATATTATAAATCTTGGAAAGTTTTTCACTCATTTTCTTGCCCACGCCCGTATCCACAAGTATTAATTTATCATCCGATTTTATCAACATCAGGCGCATGGCCAAAATAATGCGGTTTAAATCATCGGCAGGGTTGCTGCGGTTCCAGATGGTTTTGGGCACTACGCCAAACATAGCGCCGCCATCCAGGCTTACATAACCGGTTTCAATAATGGAAATTTCGTAGTTGGCAATTTTCATTGTTAAGCTCCAATACGGTAAATTTTTTAATTAGAAAAGAAACCAGTGTCATTCTGTAAGAATCCTTTCCCGGCAGGAAATACATCTTTTTTTCGATAAAAATTCCTACGGAATGACAACTAAAAAAATATTCAGAACATGGAAGCTACAAAACATTGAGGTAATTATCGAGAAAGTGTTCCGTTAATTCTACGGCGGTTAAATATTCCTCGGTAGGTTTTTCGAGCGGATGGGGAATGCCAAAAGTATGGCCGGCCTTTTCGATTAGCTCCAGCCGTTTTACATAAGCCCCGCATTTTTCATGCAATAGTTCGCCATCTTTAAAAGAAACCGTTTCGTCGTTTTGTCCGTGGATAAAAAGGGATGGGTTTACCAAATTTTCGGCGGCCTTTTCAATGTTAAACAGCTTCTTGTTTTTGTTCAGATCGTCCCAGTATGTTTTATTCATACGCATCATTTGTTTGGTGCGCCCGTTTTCAATCTCAATAAATCCCTTCTTTTCCCATTGCTTGATTTGCTGATCGCTATAACGGAAAAATGTAGAAACGGCAGCCCAGGTAACCAGGCATTTTATATCCTCTTCAAGCTCGGCCGCCTTTAAAATGGCTGTTCCGCCGCCACGGCTATGGCCCAGGAGGGCAAGCCGCTCAATGTCGATCACCCGTTTGCCTATTTTTTCTTCTTTGATTTGATCGATTATAAGCTGTAAATCTTCCATTTCATGGGAGTGTGTGTTTTCAGCAAATTTATCAAGATGCTCAAAGGTGTTATAATCATATCCAATCCCGTTGCGGGAAAAATTTGGCGTGATTGTAACATAGCCTGCCAGGGTAAGCCGGTCGGCCAGGTCAGGGAAAAATCCCCAGTTTTTAAAACCTTTAAAACCATGCACGATTATCACAGTGGGCGATTCATGCGCGTCTTCACGATGGCGAAGGTCAATATGTATGGGCTCGTTGGATTTATTTTGGATATGAAAAGTTTTGCGGATCATTTTCCTTTACCGATGTTATTTGGACTTGTTTTAATAATACAATATCTGGATTTTGTGGGAAAAAAGTGTAGTTTTTTTTCTGAAGGTTTCTTTCATACATTTTAATAAAGGGTTCAAATACGGGTTGCATTCCAATGCCTGGCACAATTTTAATTAATTTTTGTTCGGAATAAAACAACGATCTTTTACTTTTTTTATTTTTTTATGGAGGTGGTGATGGCGAAGCCCAATGCATTTACAGATTATATTCTGGAACTAATGGAGCCTTTTGGGGATGTTAAATCACGGGCAATGTTTGGCGGTTATGGGATTTATAAAGACGGCCTGATGTTTGGGCTGGTGGCCGATGACGTACTTTATTTAAAAGTAGATGATTTTAACCGCTTCGAGTTTGAGCGCAAAGGCCTTGGCCCTTTTATGTATGAAAAGGGCGCGAAATCCGTTGCCATGTCCTATTATCAAGTAGCAGATGAAGCCTTGGACAACAGCGATGAAATGGCCCGTTGGGCACAACTTGGTTTTGAGGCAGCTGTGAGAAAGAAAAAGAAGTAGTCTTTTTGAATACCCTCCAGGTTTATAAAACCTGGACGGTCTAAAACTTTATATTAATTCTTTCAAAGCTTCCTGAACATCAAGATGATGTTCTTTCACTTTTACCTTGGGGTAAACCTTAGCGATTTTTCCATCAGGATCGATTATAAAAGTGGAACGGACAATGCCCATATATTCTTTTCCATAATTCTTTTTTAACTGCCATACGCCATAAGCTTCGCACACAGCGCTGTCTTCATCGCTAACAAGGGTAAAACCCAAATTGTATTTATCTGCAAATTTACGGTGTCGTACAACAGAGTCTTTACTGATGCCAATAATTTCGGTATTCAAGTTTTTAAAGTCCGGCAAAGTGTCGTTAAAATTACAAGCCTCGGTTGTACATCCGGGCGTCATATCTTTCGGATAGAAGTATAAAACGACCCATTTCCCTCTTCGTGATGACAAGGATTGTTTGTTGCCGTCTTGGTCGGGTAAGTTAAAATCCGGGGCAGCTGTTCCTGTTTCGAGCATTCTTTTCTCCAATATTAAAGTGTGTGTATAATTACACAGATTTTTTATTCGGGGCAAATAAGACTTACCGGGTAAAGACGGGTTCCGTCACTTGGAACGATGGCATCTGTTTTAAATGCGCGAGAGCGGGATGATGAAACCTGCCAGGTCTAAAAGAATAACTTGGATTATTCCGAAAGAAAAATTATTTTGCCCTTTCAAACTTAATGCCCTAAACGAAATGAAATCAAAAAAAGAAAAATTATTCCTGTTCCTGGCTACATTTTTTGTGGCCAATGCCATCATAGCAGAAATTATTGGCGGCAAATTAATCGTGCTTGGCGACCCCTCTTTTAGCTTCCTGCTCAATCTTGGATTATTTGAAACACAGGTCGGCCCGTTTATTTTAAGCGTGGGTGTTTTCCCCTGGCCAATTGTCTTTTTATCCACCGATTTAATCAACGAGTATTTTGGAAAACGTGGTGTACGCCAAATAACAAATATCGCCGTCGTGCTAATCTTGTACGTTTTTGTCATCATTTTTGTAACCATGATCCCGGCAGCGGCGGAAGGTATTTCCCCGGTAACAGACGTAGCCTACAAACAAGTGCTTGGCCAATCCATGTGGATCATCGTTGGGTCAATAATTGCTTTTGTGGTAAGCCAAATGGTGGATGTGATGGTTTTCCATCTATTCCGTAAAAAGACCGGCGGCAAAATGTTGTGGGCGCGCGCAACAGGCTCGACGATTGTTTCGCAACTTATCGACAGCATAATAATTTTAGGGATTGCTTTCTACCTGCCCGGCAAAATTACTTTTTCACAATTTTTGGGCTTTGCCATCACCAACTACAGTTATAAAGTACTGATCGCTGTGTTGATCACACCGCTTATTTATCTGGGCCATGGCATGATTGACCGCTATTTGGGCAAAGAACTTGCCGAAGAATTAATCGAAGATGCCGCCCAAAATTCACAAGCCTGAGAGAACCAACCCGCAAATGAAAATTTTAGGAATATCCGCTTACTACCACGATTCTGCCGCTGCTTTACTGGTGGATGGCGAAATAATCGCCGCGGCGCAGGAAGAGCGTTTTTCACGCATTAAGCATGATTACCGTTTCCCGAAACAGGCGGTTCAATATTGTTTGAGGGAAGCCGGTTTAACCATCGATCAGCTTGATCACATCGCTTTTTATGACAAACCGTTTATAAAATTTAACCGGATTCTTGAAACCTATTTGCAATACGCCCCTTGGGGATTGTCCTCTTTTGTGAAAGCCATGCCATTGTGGCTTAAGCAAAAACTGTGGATTCCCGACCTGATAAAAAAAGAGCTGGCTTATGGTGGTGAAATCCTTTTTCCCGAGCATCATGAGTCGCATGCCGCTTCGGCCTTCTATCCTTCACCGTTTGAACAGGCTGCTTTTTTAACCATCGATGGTGTGGGCGAGTGGGCTACATCCTCGTATGGTGTGGGCAACGGCAACAAACTTGAGCTACTTGCCGAGATGGACTTTCCGCATTCTTTGGGATTGTTGTATTCGGCGTTTACCTATTTTACGGGCTTCAAAGTAAACTCGGGGGAATATAAGGTGATGGGTTTGGCCCCTTATGGCGAACCCAAATATGTCCAAACTATTTATGATCACCTGATCGACTTAAAAGAAGATGGCTCCTTCCGCATGAATATGGATTATTTTAGCTATCCGGCAGGATTGCGCATGACGAGCGGCAAGCTGGACCGTCTTTTTGACGGCCCGCCACGTAAGCCGGAAAGCGGGTTAACGCAGCGAGAAATGGATTTGGCCCGATCGGTTCAGGATGTTACCGAGGAAATAGTGCTGCGTATGGCGCGTCATGTAAAAAAGGAAACGGGCGAAAAATATCTATGCCTGGCCGGTGGCGTGGCGCTAAATTGTGTGGCCAACGGCAAACTGTTGCGTGAAAATATTTTTGATGATATTTGGATTCAACCGGCTGCCGGGGATGCGGGCGGCGCTTTAGGGGCGGCGTTGGTTATTCATCATCAGCACCTGGGCAATCCACGAAAATCATTATCCGGGGACACGCAAAAGGGTTCCTATCTTGGCCCGCAGTATTCATCGACGGAAATTCAGGAATTTTTAAACAGGCTGGATGCGACGTATCAAAAACTTTCCGATGATGCGCTTTTCGATTTTGTGAGCGATCAAATTATCGCCGGAAAGGTGATCGGCTGGTTTCAGGGACGGATGGAGTTTGGCCCGCGCGCTTTAGGCAACCGCACTATAATCGGTGATGCACGCTCTGCGGAAATGCAAAAAAAGATGAACCTGAAAATAAAATACCGTGAAAGTTTCCGTCCTTTTGCCCCTTCTGTTTTGGAAGAAGAAGTAAGTAATTGGTTTGAGATCGACAGGCCGAGCCCTTATATGCTTTTAGTGGCCAACGTAAAAAAAGAGAAGCTCAAAGAGATGACCCCGCAACAGGAAAAATTATTTGGCATTGAAAAACTGAATATTGTCCGTTCGGAGATTCCGGCGGTGACCCATGTGGATTACTCGGCGCGTATCCAGACGGTCAATAAAAAAACCAATCCCCGTTACCATGCTTTAATATCCAATTTCTTTAAAAAGACGGGATGTCCTGTAATTGTAAACACTTCGTTTAATGTGCGTGGCGAGCCAATCGTGGAATCGCCGTCGCAGGCTTATACCTGCTTTATGCGCACGGAAATGGATGTGTTGGTCCTGGGAAATTATGTGCTCCTAAAAGAAGATCAACCCAAATTGGAAGGGCAGGAAAATTGGAAGGACCAGTATGAGCTTGATTAAAGATGTTAAAGAAGAATTGGAAAACCTGGATCAATCCACAAAAAAAATTCGCCAATTCAGCGCGTTGATGTTGGTCGTGTTTGGCCTTTTGTGGTATTATGCTTTACAGATTCGTATGGATTGGGTGGCGTTGTTGAGTGTTCTTTTTTTCTTCTTTTTTTTAAGTGGGTTTCGCTGCGGCTCTTCTGTACGCTTTGTCCATAAATACTGGATGGGCCTGGCGCTGGTCATCGGCTGGTTTGTCTCGCGGATTTTATTAGGCCTGATCTATTTTATAATTGTAACGCCTATCGGGCTGATCAGCCGCATATTTGGAAAATCATTTTTGGCGCTTCGGTTTGACCCGCAAAAAAAGTCCTACTGGAAGAAGCGGGCCGGTGTAAAAATTGATTACACAAAAATGTCATAACTATGGCTTGTGGGACAACATTCCCGAACTTGTTAAATTGAGTTCCTTATTATAAGCCTGGCCGGGTTGTAAATTCTTTTTCGTGATTTACTTTTTACCATTTCCGCTATTGTTTTCCCCATTAACTGAAAATCCGTTGAAATTGTCGAAATTCCTGAAACCACAACTTTTTTAAGTACGGTTTCATTATAGGATATCACACCAAAATCTTTCCCCAATCTATAATTTTCCTCTTTGGACTTTTGAAGGAGTTCAACCAAATCGCTGTCTTTAATAACGACAAACAAATCACCATTTGATATTTTAATTTTGGATGTATCGGACAGGTTATCAAAAGAGAAATCATTTTTGTCGGCAAATTTTTTCAACCCGTTGGAAATTTGTAATATATGCGGTTTTGAAGAAGAGTTAATCAGCTTGATCGATTTATATTTTTGAATTGATTTTCGATTTGAACTTAGGGAATTAAAAATATCATTTTCAAAATCCTGTACGACAAAAGGGAACTTCCGTTTTAGCGTAGCGCTCCCCTGATCCAATAAATAGACATTTTTAGGTGGTAAAGTTTCAATCAAAAAGGGTTCCAATGTTTCCTCTTCGAGGGGCATAATAATGTAGGAGGTATAATTGCCAACGGCTTCGCTGATTAGTTTGCGGTAGACTTTGGGGTTGTTATGGTGAAAATAAATATCAACGGTTCCTTCGTCTGAAAAAGCACTGTTTATTGCATTGTACAAATCTTCTTTATAAAGCGTAAAATTATCGAACAACACAAAAACCTTATGGTGGTTAAAGGTTTGGTCGCTGGCCACATAATAGCCTTTCCCTACGGCCGACGAAATAATCCCTTTTGATTTAAGATGGTTATAAGCATTCAAAACCGTGTCCTGTGATAATGAAAATTCTTTCATCACTTTATTGAGTGACGGAATCTTATCGTGTTTTTTCAGCATGCCATTATTAATAGCGTTCAGAATACCGTTAATAATCTGTTGGTATTTGGGAATATTATTATTTTCGATTTTTATAAAATTCATAAAAGACAAATTAAGAAAGTTTTTATAAAAGACACAACCTCTATGTAGTTCTATGTAATAAAATTTGATAATTAAGAAAGTTAAGGTAAATTAAATTTTATAATTTTGTTTTTGGATGACACAAAAACTATAACGATAGGTGAGCAAAATGGAAAAAGGAAAAATAACTATCAGCCCTATTTCTTTGGATATTACAAGCGGGCAATTAAGCGGCTCTCCCATTATGCAATCCTGCAGAAAAATTGCTGATTTAAAAGATGTTTTCAAAGATGAAAACTTTCGCAGTCAGATGGTACAAGATGATCTGGTTTACAGCGTACAAGCCTATCTACCGGAAGAGGAAGGGACATCTGGTGGATTATATTTTGGTACGACGATCATCCATCCCGGTAAGATAGGCGATGAGTATTTTATGACCCGTGGGCATTTCCATGCCAGGCGCGAAACCGGTGAGTTTTATTGGGGGATTAAGGGTTCTGGCATTCTTATCCTGATGGATGAAAAAAGAAATGTCCGTGCTGAAGAAATGAAACAGGGAAGCCTCCATTATATCAACCACTGTACAGCGCACAGAGTGGCAAATATTGGAAGCGAACCTTTGGTTTTTAACGCTTGTTGGCCATCGGATGCGGGGCATGATTACGATGAGATTTCCAATAATGGTTTCGCGGCACGACTCGTCGAAAAAGAGGGCAAACCGTTTTTCCTTGATGAAAATGAGGGCTAGTTTGAAAACTATAAATATCGATTTGGGTGGAACACGTACCAAGGTTGGCATTGTAGAATTTGGCAACGTATTGGATCATTCAATCCAGGATTCACATTCCCAGCGGACTTTTGATGCAATCATGGCTGGCCTTAACGGGCAAATTGAAAAAATATTGTCAAAAAACAACCTTTCGGGCAATGAGATTAAAGGCATTGGCCTGGCCTTCCCTGGGATTGTGGACGTAACCCAAAACAAAGTTGTTTCCAGCAATAAAAAATTTACAGGGGCGCAGGATTTTAATTTTATAAAATGGGGCCTGGACAAATGGAATTTACCTGTCATTTTAGAAAATGATGCACGGGCGGCGCTTGTTGGCGAGTGGCAATTTGGCGTGGGGAAAGGGTGTGACAATATTGTGATGATGACCTTGGGCACAGGTATTGGCGGTGTTTGTTTGATTGAAGGAAAAATGCTTTATGGCAAACATTTTCAGGCAGGGGTTTTGGGTGGGCATTTTACCATCGATTATAAAGGCGGGCTGTGCAATTGTGGTAATGTGGGCTGTGTGGAAGCCGTCGCGTCATCGTGGCGGATTAAAGAAAAAATAAAAGAAGATAAACGTTTAAAAGAGAGCCGGTTGGCACAGTATAAGGAGCCGGATTTTGCCGCTTTGTTTACATCGTACCGAAAAGGCGATGCATTGGCAAAAGAATATATTGAAGAAGCATTGAAAGCCTGGTCTGCAGGAGTCATATCGATGGTCCATGCATACGATCCCGAGTTGGTGATTTTACATGGGGGCGTAATGAAGAGTGCTGATATTATTGTGCCTTTTATACAAAAATGGGTGGAAAAACACGCCTGGACACCATGGGGAAATGTCCGGGTTTGCAAATCATCATCGGAGGATTTTGCAGCATTAAGCGGGGTGGATTATTTATTGTCACGGAATAAGGAAAAAGATGGTGCTAGTGTTTAATAAATTCCCAAGGATAAAACTAAATGGCAAGCATAAATGCTTCCAGGGCTGGGATGCCATTTGTAAAAGGCTGCTTGGGGAAATTGAAAAATTTGATCAAGAGTTAAAAATTATTACTGTCGAAACGTACCATGGTGTCAATGACAGGCAAATTATTAATGAACTAAAAAAAGGTCTTTCGCCTGATTTATTTATTGATGTGAAGCAGGGCATGTACCCACCCGGGAAAATTAAAAAACTGGTTTATCCGGATGTGACCGATGACCGTATTTTTGGGTATATGACCCGTTTAAAACTGGCCCAATTTTTTGATCCTGAAAAAACCGGGCGGCTTAAAAGAGAGGTTCATCAATGCCAAAAAGGTTTGATTGTTATCTATGGATGCGGCGCGTCTTTACTTTTGGAAAAAACGGATATTCTTGTTTATGCCGATATGGCGCGTTGGGAAATCCAGCAGCGTTTCCGGCGACGGGAAATTAGTAATTTAGGGGTCGAAAACAGTCGGGAAGACTTTACCCGACAATATAAACAGGCCTATTTTGTCGATTGGCGTGTTTGCGATAAACACAAGAAATCCTTATTTGAAAAAATGGATTTTGTGTTGGACACAAATCAAAATGATACTCCAAAAATGATCAGTGGAAAAACACACTTGGCGGGATTGCTTGAAGCCGTATCGCGCCCATTTAGTGTAGTGCCCTTTTTTGATCCGGGTCCCTGGGGCGGGCAATGGATGAAGGATGTTTGTGGGGTGAATAAAGACGAAGAAAATTTTGCCTGGTGCTTTAATTGTGTGCCCGAAGAAAACAGCCTGCTTTTAGATGTTGATGGAGTTGCCCTGGAAATTCCATCTATAAATGTAGTTTTTTATCAACCCGAAAAACTATTGGGCCCTAAAGTCCATGCCCGTTTCGGTGACGAGTTTCCCATTCGCTTTGATTTTTTGGATACGATGGACGGTGGCAACCTGAGCCTTCAGGTACACCCGCTTACCGAATATATTCAGGAAAATTTTGGGCTTCACTATACGCAGGACGAAAGCTATTATTTAATGGATGCCAAGCCGGGGGCGGAGGTTTATCTTGGTTTAAAAGACGGAATAGATCCATACGCGATGATAACGGAATTAAAAAATGCTCAAAAAGGTGGCAGCCCCTTTGAAGCGAAAAAACATGTACAAACCTGGCCGGCAAAAAAGCATAACCATTTTTTGATCCCGGCAGGAACAATTCATTGCTCCGGAAAAGACAGCATGGTTCTTGAGATCAGCGCTACGCCTTACATTTTTACTTTTAAATTATGGGATTGGGGACGGCTTGGCATGGATGGTTTACCCAGGCCCATAAACATTGAGCATGGGGAAAACGTTATACAATGGGAACGCACAACATCCTGGACGGAAAAAGAACTGATCAACCAAATTGAAGAAATAGCGCATGGCGATGGCTGGCGGGAAGAACGGACAGGTTTGCACGAGCGTGAATTTATCGAAACCCGCCGACACTGGTTTTCAAAAAAAGTTCTTCATAATACAGAGAATAATGTGCAAGTCCTTAATCTGGTGGAAGGCGATGAGATAATCGTTGAAAGCCCGGAAGAATCATTTGAGCCATTTGTTGTCCATTATGCCGAAACCTTTATCGTACCGGCTGCGGTTGGGGAATACACGATCCGTCCTTATGGTAAATCGGCAGGGAAAGAGTGTGCCACTATGAAAGCTTATGTACGTGGATAATTTGAATTTTAATCCGGGGTTTGATATAACCCCGACAACAAATCCCATGGGATTTGTTTATGGCAAGGATTGTTTCGGCCCAAAAGTGGAAAACCGTACGCTGGATTCAATACGTAAAAGTTTATTACAGCCAGATTGTCCTGGCCCGGAAACTGTGTATTCCATTGCGATGGATGTGGGCAGAAAAGAACATAAAAAGGAATTGGAAGAACGCATGCTTTTATTTGGCGTTGTAATTTATGCAGCAGGCCGGCTGGGAAAAGAGCCGGTCCGTAGCCAGGGGCATATCCATAAAAAATCGGTACATAGCGGTTGGTCGCCACCCGAGATTTATGAAATCTGGTCAGGTAAGGCGATCGTTTATATGCAGGAATTTGCAGATGATAACCCGGGACATTGTTATGCTGTTTCGGCAACTCCGGGTGAAGTAGTGATTGTTCCACCAAGATGGGCACATGCCACTATCAGCGCCGATCCATCGCGGCCATTGATTTTTGGCGCGTGGTGCGACAGGGAGTATGGCTTTGAATATGAAAAAGTACGCGCGCACAATGGTTTGGCCTGGTTTCCGTTGCTAAGTGAAAACGGGAAAATTAATTGGCAGACTAATCCAAAATATGAGAAGTCCAGGCTGGTTTGTAAAAACCCATCCAGTTATAAGGATTTTGGAATAGTAAAAGGTGAGCCCATTTACGCCACGTTTGAGAAAAGTCCTGGCGTGTTCCAATTTGTATCAAAACCATATTTAAAAGAAGAAAAATGGAAAAAGTTTGTTCCTTAATTATAATACACGCCAAAGTGTGAAATCTTTTTACCTTAGTTTGATAGAGGGCCAAATATAAGATTTACAGAACAATTTATTCTGTGCTCTATGGTCATAAGGTGAAGCCATCTTACCGAAGTATAATGGTCCGATCACATGTATTTATGGTGTTGTCATTTTTTGTGCTATATTTCCCTCCCCTTAAACCACACTATTTTTTAATTGTAAAAATCCCCTGGTTATATTTAATTATTTAAATTAGAAGTTTGGGTTTTTAACCGAGCTGGCGTAGTTTTAAAAACAAATTATGATTCCCAAAATCAATCTTGGCTACAATCCTAAGGAATAAGATGTCAAAATTTAAAATTATCATAGAATATTTTTCATTTTTAAAAGAAAATAAAAAATGGTGGTTGTGGCCAATCGTTGCCATTTTATTATTATTGGGTTTACTTATTGCCATAACCGGTGGAAGTGCATTGGCCCCGTTTATTTATACCATTTTTTAAAAACTAACCATTTATTAATACACGGATTTTAAAATTATTCCCGTTTTTTTTTAGTGTTATAAAAAAATATTTTTGACACATTGTTTTTAGTAACTATATTTAGTGTTACTAATCGCAAAAACAAATTAAATTCCTTTTATTTGATGCAGATAAATTTAGTACAAAAAAGAGCATTCATCTTTCTTTTATTATTCTTTTATTTTGGTTGTAAAGAGAGAACTTCGCCTGTTCACCCACACTGGGTGGAAGATGCTATCTTTTATCAAATTTTCCCCGAGCGTTTTAGTAATGGCGATCCTTCCAATGACCCAACCAAAGAAAGCCTGAAAGGGTCCTGGCCGCATGATGCTGAAAGTGCCTGGCAGGTTAGCCCCTGGACTTCTGATTGGTACAAACTGCAGCCCTGGGAAGAGCAAAACGGCAAGGGTTTTGACCATAATGTGCAACGCCGGCGTTATGGCGGTGATATTCAAGGCATCATTAATAAACTCGATTATCTGTCTGAGCTGGGTATAAATACAATTTATATTAACCCCATTTTTCATTCGCCTTCTCTTCATAAGTACGATGCCGCCACCTACCACCACGTTGACGCCTACTTTGGCCCCAACCCGCAAAATGATCTTGAAATAATGGAAAATGAAGACCCGGTTAATCCCCAAAACTGGCAATGGACCGAAGCCGACAAACTCTTTTTAGAATTAATCAAACAAGCCCATGAAAAAAATATCCGAATAATTTTGGACGGTGTTTTCAATCATACCGGCATAAATTTTTGGGCTTTTAAAGATATTCAGGAAAAAGGGCAGCAATCTAAATTTAAAGATTGGTTTGTTGTAAATGCGTGGGACGACCCGGCTACCGAACAAAATGAATTTGATTATGCCGGATGGACGGGCGTAAAAGAGTTGCCCGAGCTGAAAGAAGATGAAAAGGGTTTGGTTGCACCGGTGCGTGATTATGTTTTTGCCTCTATAAAACGCTGGATGGACCCCAATAATGATGGAAACCCCGAAGACGGAATCGATGGTTGGCGGCTGGATGTAGCGGAAATGGTGAACCACAATTTCTGGAAAAAATTTAGGGTTCATGTCAAAACGATCAACCCACAAGCCTACATTACCGGAGAAATATTTTGGGAAGACTGGGATAATAATAAGTACATGGATCCAAAACCCTGGCTTAAAGGTGATGAATTTGACGGCGTTATGAACTATCGCTGGGCGGTGGCCATGAGCGATTTTTTTATAAATAAAGAAAAGAAAATTTCTGCGGGTAAATTTGCCGACCGTCTATATGATCTAGACTTGAGCTATGCCAAAGAAACGCGTTACCAGCTTTTAAACTTGATGGACAGCCATGATACGGACAGGCTTTCCTCACATATCGTGAACCCGGATTTGTTTTTTGATAAGATGGTAACCCTGCATGATAACCCTGGCTATGATGTGCGTAAACCCAACGCGCACGAATGGCAAATTTTAAAGCTTATTGTGACGGTTCAGATGACCATGCCCGGCGCGCCGATGGTTTATTATGGCAGCGAGGCCGGCATGTGGGGAGCCGACGACCCCAGTGAACGTAAGCCGATGATTTGGCCGGAATTTGTATATGAGCCGGAATTTGCAAATATTAGCACGACACCACGACCTGTTGACCCGGTGTTTTTTGATTCGACACTGTTTAATTTTTATCAAAGTATTATTAAAATCCGTAATGAACAGTCGGCCTTACGGAGCGGGACATTTCGTTTTGTGTACTCTGATAACCCTTCGGACCAGCTTATTTATCTCCGTGAAAAAGAGGGCGAACAAATTATGGTTGTAATTAATAATGCGGCAAAAGCAACCGAAATAGTTTATCCCATCCAAAAAAGCAGTTGGGTAGATTTGTTAAATGGTTCCGTATTTTCCACCACGGATAAATTTTTACATGTCCCCATTGCAGAAAAAACAGCCTTGATTTTAAAGAGGAAAAAAAATTGATAAAAAAGCTCTTTATTTTCAGTATTTTTTTTCTAATCCTGTCTTGCAACAACAAGCAGGAAATTCTTGCTGAGGTAGAAGGTGTTGTTGTAGACAAAGCGGAGTACCTTGTCCGTTTAAAAGAAGCGCGAAAAAAAATGAGCTTGCCTGATAATGGCGAAGTTCGCCGAGCTGTTTTACAAAAAATGGTGAATGAGAAATTATTTATTGTTGAAGCAAAAAACAAAGGCTTTGACTCGGACAAACAAGGCCTGGAAAAGCTGGAACGGCTTAAAACACAACAATTGCTTGATGTTTATGTCCGAAATGAAATTCTTCCAAAAGTAAATATCGATGAAGAAAAAATACAAAGATTTTACCGTTTAAACGAAATAAAATTAAAAGCCCGGCATCTTTATGCGGCAAGCAAGCAGGAAGCAGATTCTTTGTACAAGCTTTTGCAAAACGGGGCTTCGTTTGAAAACCTGGCAAAACAAGTTTTTAATGATCCTTATTTAAAAAACCGCGGTGGGGATTTGGGCTATTTTACTTATAACGATATGGAACCAAATTTTTCTGAGATGGCTTATAGCCTTAAGGTTGGTGAAATTTCCCCGCCGGTAAAAACAAATTATGGCTATAGTATTATCCGTGTGGATGAGAGAATCGGCAATCCGCTTACAACGGAGACGGAGTATTTAAAAAAGCGTTCAAAACTTTTGACTATGCTTACAAAGAATGAGAATAAACAGGCTGTAAAAAGACATTCGGACTCTCTTGCCAAAGAATTGGAAATTTCTTTCAATCAACGCGTTGTGGATAAAATTTTTAAGCAAATTAAAAGTGAAAAGATAAAAAACAAATCACTGGAAGATGTTTTCCAACTAGCCGATAACCTGCAAGATGAAGATGCACTTATTGCTTCCACCAAAATGGGCGCTTTAAAGATAGGTGAATTTAAAAAGCTTGCCCGTCTTACTTCCGATGGACAAAGAAGCTGGATAAAAAACAAAGAGAATATGAAAGATTTTATTACGGGTATACTTGTACGGAAATTTATTTTACAACGTGCCCATAATAAAGGTTTTGATAAAAGTGAATCATATAAAAACAAGGTAAAGTGGACATTTGATTCTTATTTGATTGATCGCATGAATCTTGCAATTAGGAATTCAATTCAAATTCCGAGAGACTCGTTATTTAATTATTATAAGCAAAACCAACAGGATTTTTTAACGCCCCCGCTTATCAATTTACGCGAGATAGTGGTAAATGACAGTAAGCTGGCAACAAGCATAAAAAAGCGTTTAAATAAAGGCGAATCCTTTGCAAAGTTGGCAAAAAAATATTCGACAAGTAAATCAGCGGTATATAGTGGGGAAACAGGCTTTCTTTCACCCCCTCAATTAGAAAATCTTGCCGGGACCGTTTTTATGTTAAAGCCAAACCAATGGCGTGGGCCATTTGAAAAAGAGAAAAAATTTGTATTTTTACAATGTATTGAAAAAAAGGAATCAGCCCTTATACCATTTTCCAACGTGGAAAACAAGATTAGTGAAAAACTTACAAACGATGTCTTTGAATCCGTTGTAATGGACAAATTATCAGAAATAAAATCCAGGGTAAAGTTCGCGTCATATCCGGAAAAACTGAGAGAACTCAGTTATAATTAAAGAGAGGTTTATATGAAAAGATGGATAGCCAAAATATTGGCTTTTGGATTTTTACTGCTCCTTACGCCTCAGCAAATATTCTCCCAAACTTATGGGAAAATTGTAGGCTATGTTACAGATGCAGCAAATGGTGAACCACTTATCGGTGCAAATGTTTATTTGGAGAACGTCTCATTGGGGGCGGCAACAGATTTAGATGGCTCTTATGTAATATTAAAAGTACCGCCCGGTCGATATAAAATTGTTGCTGAATATCTTGGTTATCGTAAAGTTACTTTAACCGATGTTAAAGTTTTGACAGACCTGACTACGACCTTAAATTTTAAAATGGAGCCGGAGACTTTTGAAGGGGAAGAAATTGTTGTCGTGGCCGAATTGCCGTTAATCCGGAAAGATTTAACCTCGGTCGAAACACGTGTTCAGGCCGAAGACATAAAACGTATGGCTGTTCAGGATATTGGCGATCTCTTAGATTTACAGCCCGGGGTGGTAAAAGATGCCGGAGGGGCAATCCATATCCGTGGTGGTCGTTCCAGTGAAGTATCTTATTTGGTAAACGGCATCAGTATTACCGATGATTTTTCCCGGACACAGTCTTTACAGGTAGAAAACGAATCAATCCAGGAGTTGCAGGTAATCAGCGGCACATTTAATGCGGAATATGGAAATGCCATGAGCGGTATAATCAATATTGTCACTAAAACCGGTAGTGACAGGTTTGAGGCCGACTTTGATATTTGGAGTGGTGATTATTTTAGCAGCCGGAAGAAAACATTTTTTAATATTGATGATGTAAGCCCATTTGCTGATTATAACTTCCAGGGCAGTGTAAGTGGCCCGATCATTCCGGGAAAGGTAAACTTTTACGCAACAGCCCGCCACTGGTATAGTGATGGCTGGTTATATGGTGCAAAAGCCTATTTGCCTGATGGTACAAAATCGGATAGCTCGGCAGTTGCCATGAACTATAAAGACCGCCTGAGCAGCCAGGCAACAATAAGTTGGGATATTATCCCGGCCTTAAAATATAAAGTGGATTTTTTTGGTTACCAGGAAGAACGTAAAAACTATGACCGCTATTTTAAGTTAAACCCTCTGGGCGACCGGGGAGACAATGAACTTGGCTACAGTATAATCAGTAAACTTACCCATACATTATCTACAAAATCATATCATGAACTGACCTTTGCGTATAAGTTTAATGAGTTGAAATCCAACCTTTATAAAAACTTTAATGATCCCCGTTATACCGATCCGGCATTTAGTGGGGGCTTAATTATTACACCCGATACCGTTGAAGTGGGTAGTATTGGAGGAACACAGTTTGCCCGGGGCAGTACAGACAATGAGCGCTTTGAAAGAAATAGCTCCAGCAAAATTTTAAAGTGGGAACTCACTAGCCAGTTCAATAAACAAAACCAGATTAAGACAGGTATTGAAGGACAGTTCGACGAAGTATATTATTTTGAATCAAACGTATTTCAGAAATCGGGGACGGGGCTTTTTACATTTGAGCCCGATCTGAATATCCGCCAGCAACTTACACGTAAGCCGATAAAACTGGCAGCCTATATCCAGGATAAATTGGAGTTTGAAAGCCTGATTGTTAATGTGGGCATCCGTTATGATTATTTTGATGCCAAAGGTCAAATCCCAAAAGACCTGGAAGACCCCAATATCTTAAACCCAATAAAACTTAAGAATATTTATAAGGATCTAAATGGCGATGGCACAATTGGCTTGGATGAAAAGATCGAGTCGAACAAATACACGCGTGCTGAACTAGAGTCGTTTTGGTATAAAAAATCAAGTGTAAAAACACAAATAAGCCCACGCCTTGGTATTGCTTACCCCATCAGCGATGAGGGTGTGCTGCACTTTTCCTATGGTATCTTCCAACAAATCCCGCAATATGGCCAGCTTTATATAGGCGATGAAATTAATATTTCTGAGCAGGGAAGCAATCAGGGCCCGTATGGCAACCCGGATTTGGAACCACAGCGGACAACCATGTACGAAGTAGGATTGCAGCAACAGTTTAGCGAAAATGTATCCATGGACATAACAGGTTACTACAGGGATATTCGTGATTGGGTAACCACATCTGCCCCATACCAGACGCCGGCAAGTGGGGTAACTTATGTAAGGTACCGCAATCGTGATTTTGCAAATGTACGTGGTGTTACACTTTCCTTGAAGAAAAGGTTTTCGGATGGCTATGCGTTTAATATGGATTATACATTTCAGCTCACAGAGGGCACAAACTCCGATCCTACGCAGGAGTTAAACGCATTGCGCGGTGGTGCAGAACCAACAAAAATTTTGACGCCCCTAAACTGGGACCAACGCCATACATTAAATGGTAACTTATATATGGGTGGCGATCAGTGGGGCACAGATATAATTGCACGGTTCAATTCAGGCCAGCCCTATACGCCTGTTCCCGCAGTACAAAAAAAATCCGGTGACACAGTAGTTCCGGGCCTAAGGGACAATAGCCGAAATAAACCTGTCCGTTTCACCGTAGATTTGAATTCGTATTATAACTGGTCTTTTAATGAGTATAATGTCCAGCTTTATTTTAAGGTTTATAATCTACTCGATTCAGAAAACCCCAACGATGTCTATGCCGATACGGGCGAGGCCGGATTTACTTTTGCCCAAACCCGTAATTTAGATGGTGTTGACCCAACTTGGTATACACAACCCAATTTTTATTCGCCCCCGCGCCGTTTTGTTGTGGGTACACGTATTAGCTTTAACTAAGGAATAAATAAATTATGAAAAGTTTATTAGTAAAACAGAGTTTAATAAGTATCCTTATTTTGATATTTTCATTAAATTTAAACGCACAAATTAAGGATCATGTACCTTCAAAATTTCGGGGCGATGTTAATCTGCGTTTTAAGTCAAACCTGGATGTAAACAATGTAAGAACAACTATCCATAGTACAGGTGTTTTAGGGGCATATGGTGGCGGGCCAGACGAATATTCATTTGAATTCCCTAAAAATACGAACAGGATACATATTTATTTTATCCAACTCTGGATGGGTGGCGAAGTGCAAAGCGAGGATGGCGAAAAAATGCATGTGGTTGATCTCTCCGCCTATCGTACGGATTTTTCCGGGACAAAGAGTTGGTCCAACGAAGCAGTACCCGGTTTTTCCAATCCCGATAAAAAATCAGTGGCCCGAAGTGATGAGCCCGAGACCTGGCCAACAGAAACACAGGGCGGTTGGGCCGATAAGCGGGCCGAGGACCCCACAGGCTGGGCCGGCTCCTGGAATGGTTTTTTTGGCCGCGATATTTTTAACGCAGATTTGGAAATGTACTATAAAGCTTCGGACGATTTATATAAACAATATATTGATGGTTCTACAAAATATTATCCCGATTCTACGGACAATACACGTGGCGGCCTCGGTTTTTTAATTGATGCGCGTGCCATGGCCTGGACGCAAATTTTGATACAAGATGTTCAGTTTGCGATTTATGATATTAAGAATGATGGTACCAAGCGTGTTAATAAAACAGCTTTTACTCTTTGGATGGCCGATTTAGTTGGTGGTGACCCCGACGATGATGAACCTTTTATTGATCTTCAGACGGACATTGTTTTTTTTACCGATGGTGACCCACGCACAAGTACAGAGCCTTGGGGTGATGATATTGTAGGTGTTGCGGCTGTTCAACTATTGGAAACACCGGGTAATCAGGTTGATGGCATTGATAATGATGGCGATGCGGATCAATATCAATCGTTATTAGCGGAGATAGATGGTGATATCGATGAGCTGATGCCCCATTTTACTGACGGTGATTTTAATCCACGGACCATTAACCCGGGCGATAAAATTGTTTTAATTGACTCCAGTAATTTTGAACGACGGATAATTGAGTATCCTGCAAAAGACACAACTGTTATCAGTCTTGGAAAAACATTTGAGCTTCCTGCAGGCGGTATAACATTTATTGAAGACACTCTGTCCGACCTGCGTGATAATGACCTTGATGGGTTAATAGATGAACGCATTACACTACACCTTGAGCGATATAATGAAATTTCCGGTACGGAAGAACCGGTCCGCTATATTAATTACCTGGCCTTTAATGTAGGCGATACGGTAAAACGGGGTTTTATTGTTGCCGGCAAAAACAAAGAGCTTTCCTATCAGAATGTTGCGCCGATGGTTGATGAATCGCGCGATGACGGTTGGGATAATGATAATGATTGGGATATCTTGCAAGATGACCTCGGCCTTGATGGCAGGGACAGTGATGATGACCCGTTAATAAGCTTTGATACGGGTGAGAAGGACGGGCTACCTACTAGTGGCGCAGGGACTGATTCTCCCGGTGAGCCAAATATTGATAAAACAGATGTAAGCGAGACAGATTTAATTGGCCTTAGCGGTGCGTTCCAATTTCCCGCTGCGAGCATAACCAATTATAATGATGATGGCCAGCTTTGGCGTAAATATATGGTGCCAGGTAAAATTGATGTTCAACGCAAGCCTGGCGAAAGTGATTTTAATATAACATCCGGTTATTTTAATATTGACCCGGGCGAACGTCAGCGTATTGCTGTTTCCATTTCTTTGGCTGACGGCGGTTCAAATAACCCGGAAAATATTATACAGAATGTAGAAAAACAACGGCAGGCCAAGATTGCTTATGACTCTGATTATCGTTTTGCTACAGCTCCAATACAAGTAACAGTAACAGCCGTGCCAGGGGATAGGAAAGTTACCCTTTATTGGGATGATCTGGCAGAATCTTCTATCGATAATTTTATTAGGCGGCAAGGTGGGGATCCGGAAGATTTTGAAGGGTACAGAATTTACCGATCAACAGACGCATCTTTTTTAGACCCTAAGGTTATTACAGATGGAAAAGGGGCGCCCCTGTTATTAAAGCCCATAAAAATATTTGATAAAAAAGATGGCATCAAGGGTTTTCACCAGGTGCCTATTTTGGGCGTGCAATATTATTTAGGCGATGACAGTGGCATAAAACATAGTTTTGTAGATTCCAACCTGGTAAACGGCCAGCGTTATTTTTATGCGGTCACGGCGTTCGATTTTGGTTTTATCGCCGGAAACATTTCACCAACAGAAACAGCCATCCGCCTGGATGTAGACACGCAGGGCAATATTAAAACGGGTACCAATATAGCGATTGTTACACCGCGTAGGCCGGTTGCCGGATATGTGCCTGCCGACGTAAAAAGCTTTGAACATACTGCGGGGTCTTCGACAGCAGATATCGGTTTTGAAGTTGTTGACCCACGCGCTGTTAAAGATGGCCATGTGTATGAAATTACTTTTGAGGATACACTTATCCGTGGTAAGATTCTGGATGTGTTGACGACTAAAAATTTTACAATCGAAGACCTTACATCGGGCGATACATTAATCAACAAAAGCGAGCAGCTTACATTTGGGGAGGAATTGCCGCTTATTGATGGTTTACGCCTTACGCTGCGCAATGAGGATAAAGTTAAAATAAATGAAGACCTCTCTTTCTGGTCGGACGAGAAGGTGTTTAATTATCAATTTAGCCCGGTACAGTTTTTAGATATTAAAGGTGTCCAGAAACCAAGTGATTATGAAATTGTAATTGGTGAGGTTGGTATCGCAACATCCAAAGATACATCGATTAAGTTCGTGTCTTTGCCGGCAAAAGATGTGAATTTTAAAATTTTCAATGTTTCAGAAAACAAAAATGTGGAGTTTGCCTTTGGTGAGCTGGATGGGACAGATGGCCGTTTTACGATTGATTCTACAAATGCCAATCTTACAGATATCGTGTTTCTTTTAGAGGATGATGGCCAGGGTAAATTAATTTATACCTGGCAGTTATTATTAAATACTTTACCTGTCGATGGCCGGAACCCGCGGGCAGGTGATACCTTAAACCTTAATCTGATAAAACCGTTTTTACAGTCCGATGTTTACCGCTTTACAATGACCGGTGAGAAAGAAGACCGTTCCGCGGCCAAGTCGTCCCTAAAAAATATACGGGTGGTACCCAATCCCTATCTTGCGGTATCGGCTTTAGAATCTCAAAGAACTTCTACTACAGGACGCGCACCAAGAAAAATACGTTTTATAAACCTGCCGTCTAAGTGTACGGTCCGGATTTTTACGGTGAATGGGGAGCTGGTACAAAAACTTGACTTTGACTCTGGTGTTGAAAATAGCACAGAGGTCAATGGGCTGGAAGAAGGCGAAGATACAGGCGCAAATAATGGCACACTTTACTGGAATATGCTTTCAAAAGATAATCTGGAAATTGCCTATGGTGTCTACATCTACCATGTTAAAGCGCCGGGAATCGGTGAGAAGACAGGTACTTTTGCCATTATCAAATAAATCATTTTGGATGTTAACAAAAGAACTCTCTTTTTGGTTTGTACCACAAGGGGATATTTCTCAAAATTGTGTAAGAAGGAAAAATCGTATGAAAATTATTAAAATCTGTTTGCTGGCCTTTGTCCTGCTTTTTACAAATATGGCCCTGGCACAAAACGTAAGCAAAGTGGGCACATCAGCCGCGCCATTTTTAAAAATCCCAGTTGGTTCCCGCGGGGTTGGTATGGGGGGCGCATTTGTTTCGGTTGCAGATGATCCAAGTGCCTTATTTTGGAATCCCGGAGGATTGCCCCGGGTTGGAAGCATGGGCATTATAGTGGACCACTCGCCCTGGCTGCCAGGTTTACAGTTTAATTTTGCCGGCGCTGTCGTTCCTGTATCCGGGCTTGGGACTGTAGGTGTAAGTGTAACCGCGCTTACAACAAACCAGATGGATGTTACAACCCCGGAGGACGAAATGGGGACAGGCGAGACGTTTGATGCCTCGTTTATTAGCATTGGCTTCTCCTACGGCGTTTTTCTCACGGATCGTTTTTCAATTGGGGCAACAGTTAAGTATATTAACGAACGGATTTGGCACTCTACCGCAACAGGGTTTGCCTTTGACTTTGGAACTATTTATAATACCCCACTCGAAGGTTTACGTTTAGGTTTTAGTATTTCCAATTTTGGGCCTAAAAGACAAATATCTGGTGAGGACCTTAATGTAAATGTGGATATTGACCCCACACAAAAAGGAAATAGCCTTGTTGTAGGGGAATTAAAAACCGATGAATTTGACTTACCCTTGCTTATGCAGGTTGGTCTTTCCATGGATGTTTGGCAGTATGGCGGCAACCAACTAACAATTGCTATTGACGGTGTTAACCCAAGTGATAATGCCCAAAGCATAAATACTGGCGCAGAGTTTTCAATGTTCAATAAAATGTTTATATTGTCCGCAGGTTTGAGTGAGCTTCTTTTAAAAGATAATGAAAGGGGCTTCACAATGGGCGCCGGGTTTAACACTTCAATTGATGGATCAATAAAATTACAGATAGGTTATGCTTTTCAGGAATTTATTCATTTAAATAATGTAAACCGTTTTTCATTGATGCTTTTGTTTTAATAAGAAAGGAGGCTTTTCCAAAAATACTTTTTTGAACAATTAACTTACTAATACTTAAGGAGGATTTATGAAGAAGTTTATGATACTTTTTCTAAGTTTTGTTTTTATTTCATTTGCAAGTATTTCATTTGCAGATGATTTAAACCTTACATTTGATGACGACAGCGATCTTGCAAATTGGAGTCATTGGGATGAAGGTAATGTTTTTACATCTGAATCATGGGATGCAACCGGTGGTGTTGATGGTGGTGGCGGCCTAAAGTTTACCGATGGCGGTTTTACATTTCTGGTTAAACGTCCGGTTACAGCGGTTGCTGGAACAAAATATAGCTTAACAATCGATGTTAATGTAGATACGTGGGGTGGTGGAGACCTTGCTTTAAGTGTTCAAGGCCTTAGCTCTACAGATCCTTCAGTAATAGTCTCTGGTAACACAGGCTATAATACGTATACTTTAACTGGTATTGCAGATGCAAATGATTCCGGATATGTACGTTTGCATAGCACAGGCTCTTCAACAGCCCCGGTTGTATTTATTGATAATGTTGTTTTTGACGACGATGTTGCCCCTGCATTATTCATTTCTGAATATGCGGAAGGAAGCAGTAGTAATAAATATATCGAAATCTATAATGGTAGTGGTGCCGAAGTAGATCTTTCAGCCTTTTCTGTACAAGGTACAAACAATGGTACGGCGTGGGGTGATGGCGGAGATAGAAATACTATCCTTACAGGTACCTTAGCTGATGGAGCTGTTTACATACTTGCTGCTGATGCCGCTGATCCAATAATTTTAGCGCTTGCTGATACCGCATTGGCTTACGAGAGCCCTATGCATCATAATGGTGATGATGGTATTGCCTTACTTTATAATGGTGTTATTATAGATGCAATAGGCGTGGAGCTTGATGATCCGGGCACTGCCTGGGATGTTGCCGGTGTCGTTAATGCTACAAAAGATCATACCTTAGTAAGAAAATCTACAGTGACGGCTGGTAATACGGATTGGGCCTCTTCTGCAGGTACAGATGCAGGTAACTCTGAGTGGGTTGTTTTAGACAACAATACATGGGATTATCTTGGATCGCATCCGCATGAGTTTACCCCAAGTTCAGTAGCGGTTACATTTACTGCTAATATGTCAACAAATAACGATACGTTAAACTCTTCCCATTTTGTACAAATGCGTGGCCAACATACCGGTACTTTCCCAGATGGAGAAAATATTACCTGGGACAGTGGTTCTGATTTAGTATTGCAAAATATTGGTGGCGATTACTGGTCTCTTACTATCAATATGGAACCAAATGATACACTATACTATAAGTACTTTGCAGGATTTAATGCAACTACGGGTACTAGTGGAAATGGTTGGGAAAGTAATTTCATAAATGGTGACTTAGGCTGGAATACCAGAACATTTATTGCTGGTACAAATGATACATCATTAAGCGTTGGGTATTTTAATGATGATGGAGATGATTTAGTTACTGAAAATTGGGCACCATTCGAGAGTAAAGCTGATTCTGTGGCAATCTACTTCCGCGTAAATATGGCAGGCCAAACAGAAGCAGCCCAGTTTGATCCTTCTACTGAAGGTCCGCTTGGCATGCGTGGTGATCCCACAACATCCGGTGGAACAATCGATTGGGGTGAAACACGTGTTAAGTTTACCCGTGAAACAGGCAGTGCAATCGACGGCTCTTTCTGGTCTGGCGTTGCATATTTTGCAAAAGACTCTGTAACTGAGGGCAGTGAGCAGCAGTATAAATTCTTTGTTGAAAATGGCGCTAGCCTAAGCTGGGAATCTGTTGCCAACCGTACATTTAATTATCCTACTATGTTAAAAGACACAACAATCGCATGGAACTATTGGGATAATCAAGCGCCTACAGGAAAACAATCACTTACAAGTATTATTACCTGGCGTGTGAGCACTGAAGCTTTAGAAGCTGTTGGCCTTTTTGACCGTGGTGTTGGTGACAAGATTGAAATCCGCGGGCCAAAAGGATGGAGCTCTGACGAAGCTATTGAGTTGTTCTTTAATCCATTGCTTCAAGAGTGGACATCGGCAAACGAAGAATTTACAAATCAGGAAGGCGCAGAGATTTCTTATAAATACTTTGTTGCCTGGGATTCTTCAAGAGCGGACGAAGCCAGCCCGAACTATATTCCAAATCTTGATTTAGGAAGTGGCTGGGAAGAGCCAGCGCCTACAGGTGGTGGAAACCGTGTTCATATTTTCCAAAACGCGGCCACACAATCAGTTGAAGGTGATTTTGGTTTCGACCGTCAGTTCTTTAACGGTATTCCTGCCAATGGTGTTTTTAACCATGATATGGATATTACATTTAATATCGATATGTCCAAAGCAACCGATCAGACAACCAACACAAATACAGCGTTGTTCCGCCCTGGTACCGATACGGTTTGGGTACAATGGAGTAACGAATTGTTGGGATGGACACAAGGCACTTCTATCAATGAGCGTTTCCTTGTATTAACGGATCCTGATCAGGACAATGTGTATAGTGGCACATTTACACTTGCTGTTTCTAATCAGTTCCCAAATAACTGGTATCAGTTGGGTTATGTAATTACTTATTCTACAGATACACCTGGCCAGTATGTAACAAATGGTGGCGGTTTTGATAGGGGACGTCGTTTCTATCAGTACATTCATCCTTTAACTATTGCTGATGATGGTAAACTGACAACGGAATGGCCAGCGGTTTATGACTTACCAATGCTTGAGTGGACAGAGACAGACCTGTTTGTTGAAGATCCGCCAAACTTAACAGCACCCAATGCTATTATTGATGAAAATGGTGAGCTGCCATCTAAGTTTGCCCTTGAGCAAAACTATCCAAACCCATTTAACCCATCAACAACTATCACTTATCAGGTTCCTCAGAACTCTGACGTGAAGTTGACGATTTTTAACATAATGGGCCAGGAAGTGTTAAAACTGGTTGACCAAAACCATAATGCCGGTAAATATGAGATTGTCTGGAACGCACAAAACAATCTTGGTAAGCAAGTTGCCTCTGGCGTTTATTACTTAAAATTTGAAGCAGGTGATTTTGTTAAGTTCCGTAAAATGACTTTACTCCGCTAAGAATTTATTTAAAACGGGTGTGGAATTTCCATGCCCGTTTTTTATTTTATTACCTCTGCAATTATTGTACACAAATTAGTTTTAAACAGGTTGCCACTCTGTTAACGCCATTTTATTTTAATAAAACCGGCTTTTACAAAGTGCCATCCAATTATTGTATCAGCTAGATAGATGCCCCTTGAATAATTTTTTCAGGCACACAAACTTATCTCCATACATTATCGCAAAATAGATTAAAGAATGCAGCAACCTAAAAGACAAAATAATCTGGTTTTTAAAATAGCAACGGTACTGATTCCATTTGTTTTACTATTCCTGTTGGAGGTTGGTTTACACGTTTCAGAATATGGTGGAAATCAGGATTTATTTATCGGCATGTCTGGAACGTATTCTGCTTATAAAAAATGTAACCCGGCAGTTGCAAGGCGTTTTTTTGTACGGGAAAAGTCACTGCCTTCGCCATCAACAGATATATTTTTAAAACAAAAACCTAAAAATGGGTACAGAATATTTGTATTGGGCGGCTCCAGCGCAGCGGGCTATCCGTATGGTGAGAATGTCATGTTTTCCCGCATATTAAACCGCAGGCTTTCAGAAACATTTCCTGATAAAAATATAGAAATAGTCAATACAGCCATGCCGGCGGTTAACAGTTATACTCTGCTCGATTTTATGGATGAAATCCTGGAAAATGAACCGGATGCCATTTTTATCTACGGTGGGCATAATGAGTTTTATGGCGCATTGGGGATTGGCTCATCGGAATCCATTGGTAAGTCACCCGCGCTTGTTAATTTGATTCTGAAATTTCAAAAATATAAAACCGTTCAGCTGGCACAAAATATTGTTTATGGACTGTTTTCTGCTTTTAAAGGGGACGAAACAGCTTATAATAATACCACACTAATGGAACGCATGGTTAAAGAACAGTCCATTTATTATAAATCAAAAATTTATCAGGCCGGTCTCAACCAGTTTAAAAGTAATCTTGAAAAAATAATAGAAAAAGCAAATGCTGCAAAAATTAAGATTTTGATTGGAGAGCTGGTAAGCAACCTTCGTGACCAGCAGCCATTTATCTCGCAAAAGGGCATTTTTAATGCAGATTCCTCTTTTGCCCTTGCACGGTCATTGGAAAAAAAAGAAAAATTTGAGCAAGCAAAAAAAATGTACTATCAGGCAAAAGACTATGACATGTTGCGTTTTCTGGCACCGGAAGAATTTAACCGGATAATCCAGCAATTTTCTAAAAATGAGCTTGTTTCGGTTGTTCCCTTAAAACAGGTTTTTGATAAAAACTCAGCAAATGGATTGGTTGGCAACAATCTTTTTTTAGAGCATTTACATCCGAATTTTATGGGTTATAAATTAATGGCCAAGGCATTTTATACTACGATGGAGCAGAAGGGCTTTATCGTTTCATCCTGGCCATAAAAAAAGGACAGTCAGGATAAAAGTTTTAGGTTTACAGAACTGGACAGCAGCCTTGCCGCACTAAAAATTAAAATTTTAAAAGGAGGCTGGCCTTTTAAAAACCGTTCGGTAGTGAACACGGTTGTGAGCAATTATCAGCCAAAAAACAGAATAGACTCCATGGCCTTTAAAATATGGAAAAACAAAAAATACACCCTGGAGCGTGGCCATGTAGAACTGGCACAGTATTTTACCAAACAAAGAAATTATGAAGCGGCCTATAAAGAGTACAATGCCCTGACCCAGATTACACCGAATAATGCATCGCCTTATCTAAAAGCGGCGGAAATGCTGATTAAGATGAACCGATATGAACGTGCGGGTAGTTTCTTGACGGAATCCCTGAAGTTTGAAAATAGTTTTTATGCCAACAAATGGTTGGGCCAAATCCTTCTTTCAAAAAAGGAGATTCCCAAAGCAATCCACTATTTAGAAACGGCTGCCCGGAAAAATAATCGAGATAAGCAGCTACTGTTTAATTTGGGCGGGGCCTATTTTATGAATAAACAGTATGCTCAATCATTAGAATCTCTGGGGCTTTTACAAAAACTTTCTCCAAATTTTCCAGGTTTGTTAAAACTAAAAGCACACGTACAGGAACTGGCAGGACAGGACAAGGCAGATTAAGCAAGTTATTTCAAAGTTAACGCATCAATTTTCCACTAAATAAGGAGCAACCAGTGGCTACGATCGATTATGTAATTGTAATTGTATATTTAATTGGGATGATAGGTGTTGGTGTTTATTTCCAACGAAAAGCATCCAGCAGTATAAACTCCTACTTCCTGGGCGAACGCGGTATACCATGGTGGGCCTTGGGCGCCTCCGGAATGTCGTCCAATTTAGATATTAGCGGGACCATGATAAATACAGCTTTTATTTTTGCCTTGGGCGCGGCTGGGTTTTTTATCGAAATACGCGGTGGGGTTACTTTAATCATGGCCTTTCTTATGATATTTCAGGGCAAATGGAACCGCCGTGCCCTTGTGATGACATTGGCCGAATGGATGCATTTTCGCTTTGGAAAAGACAAACAAGGGGATTTTGCACGGCTCATTGCGGCAGTTTCTATTTTAATAATGACCGTTGCCATGATTACTTATTTTGCAATTGGTTCAGGTAAATTTGTTGCCGAATTTTTGGGTATTCCAGAATTTATGGGTTTGTCCTCGCAGTTTTGGGCAGCCACATTAATGATTGTTTTGGCAATGATTTATACGGTTGCTTCGGGCTTGTACGGTGTAGTTTGGACTGATGTTTTTCAAGGTGTACTGATATTTATGACAATAATTTTCGTATGCGCCATAGCTTTCTTTCAGTTTGACCTGCCGGAAGTGTTTCAAATTTCAGTTCCGATGCGTGACGGTACTTTTATGGCCCTCGAGACAACACGCGATGCCTGGACTAGTTTGTGGCCATCATGGACTTTAGAAATGCCGGAGATGTCAGCGTATTCCATTTATAATTTATTTGGCATAGCCATTCTGTTTTATCTTGTAAAAGTAACCATCGAAGGTAGTGGCGGAACGAGCCAGTATATGATCCAACGCTTTTTTGCTTCGCGCAGTGACCGTGAATCCGGTTTGCTCTCATTATTTTGGACAACCTTACTCGCTTTTCGTTGGCCATTTATTGTTGCTATTGCCACGATGGGCGTTGTACTTGGCAGCCAGCAAGGTGTTATACAAGACCCCGAAACCGTTTTGCCCGTTGTTATTAATCAGCTCGTCCCGATCGGTATTAAAGGATTGCTTGTAGCGGGGCTTATGGCTGCTGCGATGTCCACGTTCGATTCCACAGTAAATGCGGGCGCGGCATATTGGGTTAAAGATATTTATAAGCAATACATCAATCCAGATGCAACAGAAAAACAACTTATGTCACATAGCCGCTGGTCATCAGTTATTCTTGTAGTTTTGGGGTTAGGTTTTATGTTGTTGATAAATAACATCAATGAAATCTGGGGTTGGATAACATCAAGTCTTGGAGCAGGATTATTGATCCCAACTTTAGCACGCTGGTACTGGTGGCGTATGAATGGCTATGGCTTTGCCGCCGGAACGGCTGCCGGTATGATCGCTGCGGTTTTACAACGGATTTTTCTTCCGGAAATACCGGAATATTATGCCTTTACTATTGCCACGGTTTCTTCCCTGGCTGGTATGATAATCGGGACTTATGCCGCTACCCCGACAGATGAATCGGTTTTGTTGGAATTTTATAAACGCACACGGCCTTTTGGCTTTTGGGGACCCATTCGTAAAAAGATTCAAAGCGAAACATTGAATCAAATTAATAAAGAAAATAGACGGGATATTTTGTCGACATTTTTGGCAGTTCCCTGGCAGGTTGTTCTGTTTTTGACCGGCATGGCTGTTATCCTTAAAAGATGGGATCAGTTTACATGGCTGGCATTGATATTGGCCGCTTTATCCATCGGGCTTTATTTTAACTGGTTCCGCCACTTATCGTCAGAAGTGAAGGTCGAGGATTAGTGTCGAAAAGATGTACTTATGCACACTATGTGAATTTGCAGGTGTTGTGTTGTATTTCTGGATTTTAAAAATAAATTGTTCACACAAATTTCATACATTCACTGTAAATGTCATAAAAACAAAGATTTATACGTTTTTAATACATTGATTTTTTAAGGGTGGAAGGGTGGCGTGTAAAAAATGACCACGGATGTAGGTATTTTATCCACAAGTTATCCACAAATTAAATATAGGTGTCCGAAAGTATAAGTATATAGCTATGCAAATAATTAGTATTAAATTTATAATATCTTGTCTCAGTCTGATTTTTCTTCTTTCTGGTTGTCAATCCTCAGAGGACTCCTTTCTGGCCTTGTTATACCGCCTGGGCGATCTGCCCGAGGCCAAAAGGGAGAGTGAGTTGCAATCCTGGCTTAATAAGCAAACAGCCAAGCCGGTAGTTGAAGGTGGGAAAGTTTATTTTATTTATCAGAACAAAAAAGATATTCCTGTTTATTTAACGGGCGACATGAATCACTGGGCACAAAACGAATCCCAAATGCTAAGGATAATTGGGACCAGTTACTATTATCTGGAAAAAACATTTTCGTCAGATGCCCGTCTGGAGTATAAATTTATTGTGGATAAAAAATATATTCTTGATCCTCTTAATGAAAAAACCACGCGGGGTGGGTTAGGTGAGAATTCACTTTTGCTTATGCCCGATTATCAATTTCCGGTTGAGATATTAGCACGGCGTTTTCAAAATTATACAGCCCTCGATACAATTTTATTTGGGGGTAAATCAAAGAAGGATCAACGGTTGGTAGTTTTGTATAAACACCCGTCGGTCAGTGTGTCTTCTCCGTTGATTATTTTTAATGATGGGGGTGATTATTTATCTTTTGCCCAGGCCAATATTATTTTAGATAATCTGATTGAAGAAAAAAAAATACCGGCGTGTTATGCCCTGTTTATTAACCCGATAAATCGGATGAAAGAATACTGGTTAAATGATGCATATTTGGAAATCGTTTTTAAAGAAATAGTGCCGTTGGCCCAAAAAAAATTTAAAATTAATGATAAAAGTAAAACTTTCTTCGGTGGCGCTTCCCTTGGCGGGCTTACAGCTTTTTATGCACTTAAAGATTATAGCAATCAACTTGAGGGTGTATTTGGCCAATCGCCTTCATTTTGGGTTGATAGCTCAAAAATAACAACGGAATTAAAGCGGGTTAATTTATCGGAGAAAAAATTATTTTTTGATTACGGCCTTTTCGAAAAAAATAGTTTTGATTCTTCTTTAATAAAATATTTTAAAGAAAAAGCAGTAATCGTGAGAATCGATAAACATAACGAAGGTCATGCCTGGGGAAACTGGCAGGCCCACCTGGATAATGCCTTGGTTTTTTTATTAAATTCGGCGGATTCGGTAGCAATGCCAAATCTGCCCGGTAAAATTGAGCAAGCGCTTTAGAGAAAAATGGAGAAACAAATGCCTTTTGATGATATCGCCCAACGTATGAAAAAACTTGGCTTTACAGTCTATGAAGCAAAGGCCTATATTTCATTACTGCAAAATCACCCAGCCACCCGTTATGAGCTAAGCAATAATTCCGGTGTACCGCGTTCGGCCATTTATGACACAATCCGTAAGCTGGAAAATTTAGGCGCTGTAAATGGGCTTTATACGGAACCCAAAAAATATATGCCCTTGCCTCCCGATCAATTATTCGATTTGCTTGAACGGCAGTTTAAGGAACGGATTGACGATGTACGCAGTTCTATGGAAAAATTTGAAACCTCGGTTGAACCGGGCCATTTGTGGAATATTGTTGGCTATGAAAATATGATTCATAAGGCCAGGGAAATGATCGACCGGGCTGAAAAATCAATCTATGTTTCCATTTGGCAGCGTGAGGCCGACTTACTTAAAAAAGAGATCGAGCGGGCTTTTAACCGCGGCGTAACAATAATTGCTTTTTCCTTTACGGAGCTCCATTTGCCGGCAGAATGCACTTACAGCTATGGGTTGCCCGAGGAAGACCTGGAAAAATTTTGGGACCATAAAATTATTATGGTGGTCGACCAGCAAGAGTTAATTATGGGCGAGGCAGATAACAGGTTCCCTAAAAAAACAGCCTGGACGCATAATACGGCCATCGTTGATATTGCTACAAACCACATGATACTAGATATTACTCTCTACGGTATGCGGAATGAGAAAAATGTTTCGGATAGGGTTATTTCCATGCAAAAGGGCGATTCCAACGAATTGCAAGAATTGCTGACCCATTCTTCCGGCGTGAACTTTGAAAAACAAGTCAAGAACCTCACTGAGTAATTTTGCCACAATGTAATTACGCCCATTAATACATTTTGCAAAAGAATTTCAGTATATTAAAAAATCAATTTATATTATATCCGTGTCAGATTATTAAATCATACGGAAAACCCATGTTTAAGAAGGCCGGCTTAAAATATAAATTCCTCCTGCTTAGCATCGCAAGCGTTGTCCTGATTGTCGTGCTGGGCGCAATAATTCTTTCTTATCTCGTTCAGTCGAATGGGCAAAATGTACAGCAATATATAGTTTATATATCCCTTGGCTATATTTTTATTGGCGTTTTATCCGTTCTGATTTTTTCCCGGATTATGATCCGCCCGGTCGTGTCACTTACCAGGCAGGTAAATGCTGTGCGTAATGGCAACCTTGATATTTCTATCAAACAGCTTCCGGACAGGACTTTTGTAGATGAGATGGATATTTTACGTGATGGCTTTAATCACATGGTGGAAAGTTTACGGACAAATATCAACGAGCTTACAATTGCCAAAGAAAATGCGCTGGGGGCAACCCGGGAAATGACAAAAAACTCAAAAATACTCGAAACGATTTTTAATGGCATCCCCGATGGTGTAATGATAGTTGATCTTGACTTCAAAGTTGTTGCTTCAAACCCGGTCATGAAAAATATTATGGGTTTTGCTACGGGTGATCTCGTTGGCAATTATTGCTATCAGATGTGCACAGGAACGTCGGAACATTGCAGTTTTTGTAATGCAGGTGACGTGTTTAAAAAAGGAAAACCCCGCTATACTTTTTGCACAAAATCTTTTGGAGAAAAAAATGAGGAGAAAGTATTTGAAGTCCATAATTTTCCTCTTTACGACAAAGATGGTAAAGTTTTTCAGATTTTAGAATATGTAAAGGATGTGACCGAAGCCGTTAAAATGCGTACAGACCTGGAACACTCACGTCGGTTGGCCGATATTGGTCAAATGGCCAGTAAAGTAGCGCACGAAGTACGAAATCCACTAAATGCCATAAAAGGCGCTGCGCATTATCTGCAAGGCGAGATTTCCGATACAGAAGCAAAAAGTTATCTCGATTTGATTGAGGAGCAGGTTGAGCGGGTAAACTCAGTTACGACCCAATTGTTGTCGCTCTCTAAGCCCCTTGAACATGTCTTAAATATTGCCCCGGTACAGCCTGTCCTTGAGCGTGCTTTGCAGGTTACCCGGCCACAATTGATGAGCAAAAAAATTCGCGTTGAGCTGAATATCGAGGAAAACTTACCCGGCATATTTATAAATGAAGGGCAAATTGAACAAGCCTTTATTAATATTATTTTTAACTCGATTGATGCCATGGAAAATGGCGGATTGTTGCGAATTGTAATTATGAAAGAAGTAGTTAACGGCAAAGCGGGCCCAAAAAATTTAAAACTCAGTTTTAAGGATACGGGAGTAGGGATTAAAAACCTGGAAATGGACCAATTGTTAAAACCGTTTTTTACAACCAAGACAAAAGGAACAGGCTTAGGCTTAACGATTGTCAAACGTATCGTCGACAATCATAAAGGTTCCTTTGTACTGCAACCGGCAAAAGAAAAAGGTACCGAGGCTGTGATCAGCTTACCCCTGGATGAAGATTAAATGAGAAAAATAAACAAACTACTTGTTGTTGATGATGAACCTTCCATATTAAAAGTAATGAAAGCAAACCTTTTAAAGGAAGGCTACGAAGTGCACACGGCTGATGATGGATTAATTGCCCTTGAAAAAATCAAAGCGGAAAGTTATGATACCATAATCACAGATTATTTAATGCCCCATTTAAATGGCCTCGAACTTCTTGCCAAAATGAAAGAAAATCATATTGAGGTGCCGTTAATAATTGTAACGGCTTATGGTTCGATCGAGCAAGCTGTTTCGGCCATGCATAACGGCGCGGTTAATTATCTTACAAAACCCCTTAATTATGATGAGCTGCTTTCCGTAGTGCAAATTGCTGTACAGCAACAAAATTTGCGCAAAGAGGTGGAACGGCTTCGAAGGGAGATTAAATCGGTTTATAGCTTTGACCGGATTATTGGCAAAAACGAAAAAATGCAGGCCATATTTGATTTAATCACAGATGTGGCAGAAACAGATGCAACCATGTTAATAAATGGCGAAACAGGTACCGGTAAAGAATTGATTGCAAAGGCGATCCATTACAACAGTCCCCGGAAAAACAATACTTTTGTGCGGGTAAACTGTGCTGCGCTTTCAGAAACTCTTTTGGAGAGCGAACTTTTTGGTCACGAAAAAGGCGCTTTTACAGGGGCCCTTTCCGCACGGATTGGCCGGTTTGAGCAGGCAGATAAAGGAACATTGTTTTTAGACGAAGTGGGCGATATTTCTCCCAATACCCAATCCAAATTGTTACGGGTTTTACAAGAGCGTGAATTTGAACGCGTTGGCAGTAATAAAACCCTTAGTGTCGATGTGCGGATCATTTCTGCCACAAACCGCCAGTTGCATAAAGATGTTGCTGAGGGAAATTTCCGTGAAGACCTTTTTTATCGATTAAATGTTATCCCGGTTGAATTGCCCCCCTTGAGGAAAAGAATAGACGATATTCCACTTTTAACCATGCATTTTTTATCAAAATATTCTGAAAAATTTAACCGCAATATAAAAAGTATATCGGCCGAGGCCATTCAATTATTGGTCGACCATCCCTGGCCGGGAAATATCCGTCAGCTGGAAAATGTTATCGAGCGGGCTGTTATAAAAGAGAAAGAAGAAGAAATATCCTCGGCGACGCTTTCAAAATGTATCCGCTATCCGGAAACAACAAATTATCAATATTTTATTAATGAAAACCTTCCTTTTAATATTTTAAAAAATCAACTTCTTGAAAAATTTGAGCGAGAATATATTACCCGCTTGCTAAGTAAATGTAATGGAAATATAAGTGAGGCAGCAAAAAATGCGGGTATGCATTATAAAAACTTCTGTGAAAAAATGAAGAAATATGATCTTAAAAAATGGGATTACATCACTAGTATTCAAAAACCATCTTAGGGTAAATTCACCCTTTGTGAGGTGTTTTTACCATAATTCTTGCCCGTGGATTAAATTAACTGAACACAAATAAAGGATAATATTTTTTCTAATTTAAAGAAAAAAACCTGATTTCCCTTGTTTTTACAAACAATCTTAGTATACTTATACAACAACTCCCCCCAATTAAAAAACGTGGTACATCTTTTGCATTAGAAAGTTTACTAATCTCACAACGCCTATCTTTTTCAGGAAGGAAAAAATTATGAGTGATACGCAAGTAAACATAGAACTTGATTGCAGAGGTTTAAATTGTCCGTTGCCAATTTTAAAAACAAAAAAGGCAATCGATAATTTAAATAGTGGTGAAACATTAAAAATGGTAGCCACTGACCCAGGCTCAACAAACGATATGAACGCATGGACTAAAAGAACCGGTAATGAACTGGTTAGCCATGAACAAGATGGAAATGATTACATTTTCATAATACGTAAAAAATAATTTAGGGGGAGTTATGTCAGATTCTGGAACAAAAAAAATGGCGTTGATCGCATCGCGTGGAACGTTGGATTGGGCTTATCCGCCTTTTATCCTTGCCTCAACGGCAGTTGCTATGGACATGGAAGTGCAGATATTTTTTACTTTCTATGGTTTGGCCTTATTAAAGAAAAAACTGGATGCAAAAGTTTCGCCGGCTTCTAACCCGTCAATGCCAATGAAGATGCCTTTTGGCCCCAAGGCCTTACAAAATTTTGATATGCCCATCCCAAATATTCTTGCGGGCAATGTACCGGGATTTGAAGGTATGGCGACTACACTGATGAAAAAAACATTCAAAAACAAGGGTGTTGCCACGGTAGAACAGCTTCGTGATATCTGTGTTGAAAGTGGTGTAAAGCTTGTTGGTTGCCAAATGACGATGGATGTGTTTGGTTTTTCTAAAGATGATTTTATTGATGGTGTTGAGCTTGGTGGCGCGGCAACCTTTTTAGAGTTTGCGGCAGAATCAGATATACAGCTTTTTGTATAAGTTTTACTTGACCTAAGAATAGTAATAAAACAAATAATTTGACGGCTTAGTTTTTTAAACTCATTAGTTCTCAACCCAAAAAACACTTTTTATGCATGTACGACTTCTAGATATGGGAATGGTAAATGTATTGCGCTCGCAAAGTATTTACCATGCGGTTGCTTCAAATATGAAGGATGGAAATGATCCGGCGATTTTAATTCTCCGGCCCGAGGCATCCTATGTTTCCGTTGCGCATATAGAAGATATCGATAAAAGCGATGTGGACTTACGCCACTGCCTAAGTGAGAACATCCCTGTTCTTCAAAGAGAAATTGCAAGCGGTAGTTTTTGGCACCACCCAAATCAATTGTTTTTATTTTTTATTGTCTCAGAAACCCATTGTCGTGATTTTTCATTTAATGAAAGTGATGATGGCAAAACAGAGAAACTTGCGCAAGCGGTTGTCCTTGCTTTTAATAAGTTAGGCATTGCAGTGCAATTTTTGAACAATGGCAGCCTACAGGCCGGCTCAAATGAAATAGGCATGGTAAGTTTGGGAAAGCTTGAAAATACTTTTTCATTTTTTTGTTGTATGAATTTAGATGAACTAAACTACCCCAACCCTGCTGTTTTTAAAAATCAGTCATTAAAGACTCCACTCACATCCGTAAAAGAAGTATTAGGTAAGGTGCCTTCCCTCGAAGGAAGCGCAGAAGCATTGCTAAGTTCTTTTGAAGAGTTTTTTAATATTGCCCTGATCCCTTCCATGCCAACGCCGGAAGAAATGGATTCTATTTATGATTGGGACGATAAGCTGGCTAACAACGAACGATTTAATTCGCAAAAAGTAAGTGTCCCTTTAAATTAAAACATATATTTTTGGAGATTTGACTAATGGACGATGAAGGAAGTGTATTTATTTTTATGACCAGTGGGCCGGATACGCCGCAACGTTGCGCAACCCCTTTTTATATGGCAAATATTGCCGCTGTTATGGATAGTGATGTTAAAATTGTATTTCAGATTGATGGTGTCCTTTTGGCAAAAAAAGGCGTGGCGGAAAACCTAAAAGCACTTGAAGGTGGAAAATTAATAATTGATTTTCTTAAAGAAGCCAAAGAAGCGGGGGTTGAACTTTATTGTTGTTCAGCTGCACTGGATTTGCATAATATGACCAAAGATGATTTGATCGATGAAATTGACGATGTTGTTGGCGCTGCCTGGATGATGGACGAAGCGTTGTCATCCGATGTTGTGCTAAATTATTAACCGGGGTTCCCGTATCTAAAAGTGAGGTGTTACCATGGCAGAAGTAAAAAATTGTATGTTACCGGATGACCTTTATTATAGTGTAGAAAACAATGTATGGGCGCGTGATTTGGGTGATGGCACATTTGAAGTAGGGATGACGGATATTGCCCAAACCCTTGCCGGCTCGGTTATCCATTGTAAGCCAAAAGCCGCCGGTAAAAAAGTTAAAAAGAATAAAAGTATCGCAACCGTAGAATCCGGTAAATGGGTCGGCCCGGTAAAATCGCCGTTCACCGGTGAAATTTTAGAAATAAATGGCGCGGTAGAGAGCGAAGCCACCTTATTAAATAAAAGCCCTTATAGGCAGGGTTGGATTGCAAAAATTAAACCGGACGATGCAGCCGGCGATGTTGCCACTCTGGTTCAGGGTGATGATGCTGTTGAAGGTTTCTCAAGCTATATGGAAGAGAAAGAACTCGGTGAATGTATTCACTGTGAAGGTTTTGAAGGGTAATGCTATTAATCCGTGTATTTACACATCCGGCTTGTACAGGATGTGGAAATGCTGTTCGCCTGGCATGGGATTTTTATCAGCAAAACCAGGGTGAGTTTGAAATACGCACGGTAAAGTTGGAGAATAAAGAAGGGCTTGCCGAAGCACATCGGGAAAAGATTAAAACCATCCCGACCATCATTTTAACAAAAAATGATGCTGAGCTCGAAAGAATCGTCGGCTCACCCGAAAAGAATCAACTAGATAAGTTTTTGGAATTTCTAAATAAATAAAGCGGTAGCATAATTTATAAAATCAGTACCGAAAGAACAGGAAAAGATTATGGCGTCAATTTATGCAGATGCAAAATATCAGGATGTCAGTGAAGAAGTAAAGCAAAAATTATTTGATGAAGTAAAGGCCGATATGCGCTGGGAGACAACCTTGTATGGTTGTTATGAATGTGGGATTTGTGTGGCATCGTGCCCCTCTGCCCGTTTTTATCAATTTAGTCCGCGTGTTTATGCCCAGGTTATGGCCCGTGAAGATATTCATACATTCTATGAACTTTTAAATGATTCGGTTTGGGATTGCTCGCAGTGCTTTTCGTGTACGCGCTGTCCCCGTCAAAACAATCCGGGCGGTATTATTACAATAATGCGCGAAGTGGCTGTGAACAACGGGATGCAATCGGCGAAAACAGCTTTACAGGCATACAGTCGGATTATTTATAAAGTGATGTCCACCGGAACACAGGTTGCACCGGACATGCTCCAGCCGGATTTTTTCCCGGATTGGGGACCCGATGTGGTAAAGGTTTCTGAAAACCTGAATAACTGGCGCAGGGCAATTCCGCCTGAAACAATGCACACAACGGAATTAGCCTGGGATGTGAGCGAACAAACCCAATTGGAGCTTTATCTCATTTGGAAACTTTCGGGCAACCTGGACCAGATTGAAATTTTGGACGAGGGTATTTTTATGATTCTCTCCGAAGTTATGGAAGAGCTTTTGGAAGAACATGGTTATGACCTCGATGAGATCGATGTGGTTGTTTAAACAGGAAGTTTAAATCCCGATTTATTCCCCTGGACGGGAATGTATTTGTCGGGAGAAAAAAACAAACGAAATAGAATTCGTACCTTTTATATCTATTGGATTTTATTTCAAAAGCAAAAGAAAATCACCCCCGCATCATTTTCTAAAACATCTTAAAGGTGGAGAAAAATGATGTTAGCAAAACAAACTTTAGACCTTATCAAAAGGCGTCGTACTTCGCGTTATTTTGATAAATATAGCGAAGTAAACAAACAAAGTTTAGAGCGGATTTTAGAAGCCGCAATTTGGGCCCCTTTTAGCATTTATCAATTACAGGGCTGGAAGTTTATAGTCCTTACAGAAAAAGCGCGGGACCAGGCAGCGGAAATTATCTTAGAAGACCCGACCGTGTTGAAATATATCAGGGTAATGTATGAGAATACATCTTGGGGCGAAGATGATAAAAGTTGGTTAAAATTAATTGAAGATTTTGGAAAAGATTTAGGCGGGGCTCCGGTTCTCGTTGTTGCACTTGCTTTGCACGATCCGAACAAGCATCACCGTAGGCATAATATTGCATCGCTTTGGTGTGCAGCCCAGAATATGCTTTTGCAAACCAGCGCAGAAGGTTTGGACTCAGGAATTATTTCTTTTATTTCTGATAAGATGGAAGATAAACTAACAAAATTTTTAGGCTATGATCCTAAAGAATATTTTCCTGCTTATGTTTTAAATATTGGGGAAGCACAAAAAACACCGGATATTGTTCCCCGGGAGAAGAAAGACGTAATTATTTTTAAAAGTGAATAATTAAAAGTAATATCCGTATTCAAGATTACAAAATAGTGTGGCAATAACTTGGTGAGAATCAAGTTATAAAACTTATGAAACGAAAGGCTAATGTATGTCATCTCTACCCATATTAAATAGCCCGCCAAAAGCCAAAGACAGGGTTTTTGACCGGAAAGGACATATCCCGACCGAGTATTTTAAGGACTTACTCTTTGATCTGGAGGCAAAAGGGGAATTGATCGTTCATCGTATTGCCGACGATAATTTTATCGAAGTGGATACGAAATATGGTCGTAAGAAAAAAATTCCGATCCAGCATACCTGGCATCATAAATCTTGTGGGCAATGTGGGCATATCCCCGGATATTCCACGTCCATTTTTTGGCTTCACAGGCAGTTGGGTTATGAATATTATGATCCCAAAGACCAAACATCCTGCACCGCCTGGAATTATTACGCTTCGTCCGCATCCAACTCAGCGGCACAAGCAGCGATTGCCATTCGTAATTTTGCACAAGCCTATGAGGATGGTTACTTCCCGCTCATTCATTGTGGAACCAGCTATGGCCACTATAAAGAAACCCGTAATGAAATATTGCATCACCAAAAATTGCGCGACCAGGTACGCCGGATTTTAGACAAACTGGGCAAACCATTGGTTTTCCCGGAAGAAATTGTCCATTATTCGGAATGGATACATGTAATGCGTGATCAGATTAAGGCAAAACAAAAAGTAGATTTTAGCAAGCTCACGGTAACAGTACACCCGGCTTGCCACTATCATAAACTGGTTGTTGAAGATGCGATTTATGACCGGGATTTGTATGACGGGCAACGAACGGCAGTTGTTTCCAGCCTTGTAAAATCGGTTGGCGCTAACCTTGCGGATTATTCTACCTGGCATGATTGCTGCGGTTTTGGCTTTCGCCATATTTTAGTCAGCCGCGATTTTTCACGCTCCTTTGCCACAATCCGTAAAATTGAAAGGATGAAAGAGGAGGCGGATCCCGATGTGCTAATTACACACGATACGGGTTGCGTAACAACCCTTGACAAAAGCCAGTTTGCAACACAGGCACATGACCGGAAAGTTGGCATTCCTGTTCTATCGGATGCACAGTTTGCCGCATTGGCCATGGGCGCACATCCTTATAAAGTGTGTCAGTTACACTGGCATGGAGTAGATAATAAACCGCTTATGGAAAAAATGGGCGTTGACCATAAAAAAGCCTGGGCGGAATTTGAAGTACAAGTTGAAAGAATTAAATCAGGCGAAATTGAATTTATGTCATGGGAGGATGCTGAATGAAACCTGTATTAATAGTTGGTGGCGGACCAGCCGGACTTGAAGCGGCACGTGGGTTGGCAGACATCGGCTACAACTCGATTATAGTTGAAAAAAACGATTTTTTAGGCGGCAAACCGATTGAAGAGCATTATTCGGTTTTAACACCCGATCAAACGGATGCGGAAACAGCCATGAAAGTAAAGATTGATGCTGTGACCGGAAACGATTTGGTGGATATAAGAACCAATACAACTGTTCTGGCAACCGATGGGGACGCACCCAATATGATGGTTACCCTCAAAGGTAAAGTCGATGAAGAAGTTGTTGAGGTTGGCTCGGTGATTGTTGCCACTGGTTTTGACCATTTCGATCCGGGCAAAGAAACGCAAATGTACGGTTATTATGAGTACGATGATGTTATAACCCTGGTTGATGCGGAAAAAATGTTTAAGGATAAAAACTTTGTTCGTCCGTCCAACGGAGAGAAGCCAAAGCAAGTCTGTTTTATCCAATGCGTTGGCAGCCGTGACAGGCAAATTGGCAACCAGTGGTGTTCCAAAGTATGTTGCGGGGTCGCCTCTCAGCAGGCTATTGAAATACGCGAGTTGATTCCTGATTGCCGGGTTTTTGTATTTTATATTGATTTACGCGCCTATGGGTTCTGGGAGGATGATGTCTACTGGAAAGCCCAGGAACAGCATAAGGTCAATTTTGTTCGTGGCATCGTTACAGAAATTACCCAACGCGGTGACCAGGTTGTTGTAAAAGGCGAAGATACAACCCTTGGCCGACCAATGGAAATACCGATGGACGTAGTTGTCCTTTCGGTAGGCATGGAACCCAGTGAGGGGACAAAAGCCATGGCCGAAATGTTCAAACTTCCATTGTAACATCATGGTTGGATTGCCACAACAGGTGGTTGCTTGAATACCGTTTCTACTGAGCGTGAAGGTGTTTTTATAGCCGGTGCAGCCGGTGGCCCTGCTGATTTGGAAGATTCAGTTTCCATGGGCGGCGCTGCTGCAATGAAAGCCGCGGCTTTTGTACGCAATAGTTAATAAAATTTAAAATTATAGAACAGGTGTCATTCTGAACGCAATGTAATGGTGTGAAGAATCTGTTGGTGAGAAAAGGATGCTTCGTTCCTCAGTTGCAAATCTCCCGTAAAAGTACACGGGATTTACAACCGATGTTCTTGATCGGGGCATGACAACCTGTTTAATAAATCAATGTTTACTAAAAAATAAACAATCCAAAAATGTTATACGACGAAATAACCATAGATAAATCTGTTGACAGCGAATCGGCCCATGAATTTTTAATGGAAGCGACCAAGCTGGCCTCGTCTTCCGAGCTTGAAGATATTGGCTTAAGGATGCAAAAAAAGAGTGCGCTTTTTCAGGCTGTTTTGCAACCCTCGGCTATTGCAGATTTGAATGAGGAAAAACTAAAAGCTTTATTCAAGTACATGTTTTTTCTCCGTCGGAAACTGTCCATTTTGTTGCAAAACAATACAATGGAATCTATCCGCAATGAAATAGCAAACTTGCTTTATGGCGATCAGGATTTGGACGTTCGCTATAACCGGTTTACAAGCACAATTAGCGGGTTGAATGAAATTTTATCTGTAAGCCTGGCCAGTGAATTATTGTTTTTTACCCATCCCGAAAAATACTGGTTGATGAATAACTGGATTTGGGACCCTAAAACCAAAGGCGGGTCACTTTCACTTATCCTGCAAAATGATTATGAAATAAAAGGTGAAACAGCAGGTGACATCTATAAGTCAATCGGCGAAGCTATGTTAATGGTTACGCAGGCCGGGCAAAGGGAAGGATTTTCGCGCATAGCAAGCGGACTGTACGGAACGCATGTTTTTTTAGCCTGTGTTTATGCCGTCTACATGTTTACGGTTTTTAAAATTAAATTATCAAAAGAGTTTAACCGCATTCTGCCAGAGCTTCCAGAACTGGCGCGAAGGGTGCTTGGCGTTCAAAAAATGGAGATATAGATGAGTCAGTTCCATAAAACAATGATGCGTAAGGAAAAAGAAAAAGATCAATCTTTTGTACAAAAGGAAAATGCGATAGTTGACGGGATTGATATTTCCGGACATTGGAACAGAATGTATGAACCAAGGGAGCTTACCTCGTACGATACCAGCGGCCTTGATGCGCTTCGGGATATTCCCGGTGCGGAGTCCATTGGCTGGTGTTATCAGTGTGCGCAATGTATTGGTGTGTGCCCGGTTGATAATGTAGGCGATTATGGCCCCCGGAAAATTTTCCGAAAACTACAAACAGGCCTTAATATTTTAGATAGCGCGGATCTGTGGCAATGTACAACCTGCATGAACTGTTTGCGTGTATGCCCCAAAGAAGTGGACATGATTAAAATTATGCCGGCTGCGCGTGAAAAAGCCATTCTTGATGGAAATGAAGTACCTGCCGAGTTGCAGGAAATGTTTCAGAATACGGCGGAATATGGCAATCCAATGGGCGAATCGGCACGGAAACGTACCAAGTGGGCAAAGAAATTGGATGTGGATGTACGCGATTTATCTAAAAACCCCGAAGCAGTTGATGTCCTTTGGTTTGTAGGTGATTATTATGCCTATCATGGCCGGGGCAACGATGCGGCTTCTGCTATGGCGCGCGTTTTTTCCAGGCTGGGTGTTGATTTTGGCACGCTCGGCGCGGAAGAAAAATGTGATGGTGACTCGCAAAGGCTGGCCGGTGAAAAGGGTTTGTTTGAAATGATGGCCGAGCACAATATCGAACAGTTTAACAGCCAGGAATTTAACAAATTGGTCGTAAGCGGGCCTCACGCCTATAATGCCATAAAAAATGAATATCCCAAAATGGGCGGGACTTATAATGTTGAACACTATACACAATTTCTTTCTGCGATGATCGACAAGCTCAAGCCTTTAATGGTTAACTCTTTCGATAAAAAAGTAACCTTTCATGATCCCTGTTATCTAGGCCGCCATAATGGTGAATATGATGCGCCGCGCGCCTTGTTAAATGCCGTACCGGGCATCGAGTTTGGCGAAATGTTCCGCTGTAAAGAACAAGGTTATTGCTGTGGCGGCGGTGGCGGTGGTATGTGGCTGGATGGTTTTATGTCCGATAATATCAACGAACGCCTTTCTGAAAACCGGGTTAAAGAGGCTATTGCGGTTGGCGCAGAAGTTTTGGCTGTTTGCTGCCCTTATGAAGTTTCACGTTTTGAAGATGCTGTAAAATCTACAGGAAATGAAGGTAAGCTGGAAGTGCTGGATATTATCGAGATTATTGATCGGTGTATGTAATCCTGTCATTTTGTAAGAATCCTTTTTCCGGTTAGAGAAAACAATCCCGGTATTATAAAAAATTCCTCCAGGAATGACACTTATCGGTTATTTCGACAATTCCGATATTTTTTATTGGGATCGATATGTGGCCCCAAGCGCTTATTTGAAATATTAAACAAAATTAAAGGAAATTAAGATGAAGATTGTTGTGCCCTTAAAACAGGTCCCGGATTTAGTGGAAGACCTGGATATTGATGACAACGGAATTTCGTTGGATTATGAGTATCTAAAAATGAAACTCAATGAATTTGATGACCATGCGCTGGAGGAGGCCATTCTTCTAAAAGAATCGGATGGCGCAGAAGTTGTGGCCATTGCCATTGATGGCGACGATGTGGACAAAATGCTCTTTACCGCTTTGGCAAAAGGGGCGGACAAGGCCGTTAAAATTACCGGGGCCGATCCTTACGTCGATAATCACGCTTTGGCCAAAGTGATGGCCGATGCTATTTCCGGAATGGGTGCAGATCTTGTTTTCACAGGTGTACAATCTGCCGGAGACCGTGATGGCCAGTTAGGGCCGATTATGGCCGTACACCTTGGAGCGCCATCTGTAAGTGTTGTTACAAGCGTAAAAGTTGCGGGGGGAGCCGTTACGATAGAAAAAGAATATTCCGGCGGAATGATGGCCGAATTTGATGTAGATACGCCTGCGGTACTTGGCATTCAGGCAGCACGCCAAACGCCGCGTTATGCACCGGTTTCCAAAGTGCGCCAAATCCAGCAATCTGCTTCAATTGATGAGGTTGCCGCAGGTGCTTCAGATGGGGCTGCGAGTTCATCCATTACAAAAATGGCACACCCGGAAAAAGGCGGTGGCGCTAAAATGTCGTCCGATATAGATGAAATAGTCGCGATTTTAAAAGAGAAAGGGGTGGCCTAATGGGAGATATACTTGTTGTTGCCGAACACCTGAACGGTGAATTGGCGGATATTACTTTTGAAATGCTGGGTATGGCCAAATCCCTCGGTGGTACGGTTAATGTTGCCCTTCTCGGAGGAAGTGACGAGATGGTTGGGCAGCTGGGTGTGGCGGCAAATGTTTATCGTGTTGATTGTGGAAGCGACTATAATCCGGAGTCTTATTCCGCAGCATTAAAAGCGGTTGTAGATGCAAAGTCTCCACAAGTTATTATGGTGGGCAACAGCTCGATGGGCATGGATATGGCCAATACACTTTCGGCACAAAATGGTTTACCTATGGCCGCGGCTTGTAAAAGCATTTCCGGTGGTGGGAACACAACTGTGGAGGCCGGTTTGTTTGGCGGTAAAATAAATGTTACGTCCGATCTTGGTTCGGGTGCTTGTGTGGTTACAGTGGCCGCCGGTTCAGTTTCTGCCGATGACGGCAAAGCGGATGGATCGCCTGCAACGGAAAGCATTGATATGCCTGCAACCGATGGAAAAGTCCGATTCAAAAAGCTCATCATGCCGGAGAGTGCGGATGTGGACATAACCGCTAAAGATGTGCTTGTGGCCATTGGTCGCGGCATAGGCAGCAAAGACGATATTGAAGTGGCAGAAGAATTAGCGGAAGTTTTGGATGCGGCTGTTGCGGCTTCGCGGCCAATTATTGATGCGGGTTGGATGCCAAAATCACGCCAGGTTGGTAAATCCGGCTTAAAAGTTAAGCCAAAAGTTTATATTGCTTTGGGCATTTCCGGCGCGCCGGAACATTTGGAAGGTATGAAAGGCTCCTCAACAATTATCGCTATAAACACAGATAAAAACGCACCTATTTTTGATGTGGCCCATTACGGGATGGTTGGCGACCTGTTTGATGTTGCCGAGGAATTAACAGAAGCTTTGGAATAGGATTGACTTTAAAACCATCCGGGTTTTCAAAGCCTGGATGGTTTTTTCGAGTGAGGAACGAAGCATCCCTTTTGGGATTCTTCGCTGCCCTACTTTTCGCTCCGAATGACAGAAAATTATTATATGTAAAATCCGGCTATCAACTTTTTTGATGTCCGGGTCCTGCATATAGACCATTATAATTCACATAAAAATTTTTAGGAGATCCCATGCTCTCGTACGAAGAACAAATTGCATTTATTTTACTTGTTGTTATTTGTGGGGCTATCGCAAGTATTGGATTTGGACGGATTTTTAAAATTATAAACCGTGGCAGTACGGCCGATCGTAGCGATAATCTTGTTGGGCGTTTTGTAAAAGCTCTAATTGATGTTGGCCTGCAAAGAACTATTTTTAAGGCGCGTCCTTTGGCCAGTACGTTTCATGCGATGATCTTTTTTGGATTTAGTTTTTATATACTCGTTAATGTTAACGATGTACTCGAAGCCTACGTAGAAGGGTGGACAACGATTGGGGGCGGACCTCTAGCTTCTGCCTTCAATCTTTTTTCGGATATATTTAGCGTGTTTGTTTTGGTCGGAATGATATTCTTTTTAATCCGGCGCTTTATTGGCAAACCCAAAGTATTTGAGTTTAATAAAAATGTCCTTTTAAATCCTTCTGTTGCGTCCGGTGGTGTAAAGCGTGATTCGCTTATCGTCGGTATTTTTATCCTAATCCATGTTAGCTCACGCTGGTTGGGCACAGCGTTTCATTTGGCTGAAAATGGCCATGGCGATCCCTTTTTACCGACCGCAAGTATTATGGCCGGTTTTTTTAGCGGGATGGAGCCTGCCAGCCTGGATTTTGGCATCCATTTAACCTGGTGGCTGGCCATGGGCCTGATTGTCATTTTCCTGCCCTATTTTCCTTACAGCAAACACATCCATTTAATGATTGCCCCGGTAAACCTTGCTTTAGGCAGGCGTACACCTAATGGGTTGATGGATGCAATCACCGATGCCAATAAACCCGGCGCGGAAAAATTTACCGATCTGCCTTGGCCTCAAATAATAGATTCTTACGCGTGTATAATGTGTACCCGCTGCCATGAGGTTTGCCCGGCGCATAACTCCGGCACGCCGCTTAGTCCATCGGCGCTCGAAATAAACAAACGGTATCTGATCAACCAAAAAGGGAAAGAAATTGCCGCGGGAACCTGTCCGGATAATTTGTTGGATTCTGTAATTTCAGAAGATGCCGTCTGGTCTTGTACCACGTGTATGGCTTGTGTGGAAGTGTGCCCGGTTGGCAATGAGCCAATGGCGGATATTTTACAACTGCGCCGCAAAATGGTGTTTGACGCCAGGATGCCCGATGAACTGGCCGATGTTTTACGTAACCTGGATGAGCAGGGCAACTCTTTTGGTGAATCAGCACGTAAGCGGACAAAATGGACAAAAGGGCTTGATGTTGAAATTAAAGACCCGACCAAAGAACCTGTTAAATATTTATGGTTTGTAGGCGATTTTGCATCTTTCAATCAAAACTGTCAGGACACAACCCGTAAAGTTGCCAAAGTTTTAAGCGCGGCCGGTGTTGATTTTGGTATCGTGGCCAAAGGTGAAAAATCGGCCGGCAATGATGTGCGGCGTGCCGGTGAAGAGGGTTTGTTCGAAGCGCTTGCCGAAGACAATATCGCCATGCTTGAGGGCTGTGAATTTGAAGAAATTATTACAACGGACCCACATACTTTTAATGCCTTAAAAAATGAATACCCCTCCAAAGGTGGCAATTATAAGGTGCAGCATTATTCTACTTTTTTGCTGGATTTGATTAATAGCGGCCAGATTGAAATAAAGAAGAAAGTAAACGCCAAAGTAACCTATCACGATCCGTGCTATCTTGGACGCTATAATGGTATTTTTGACGCGCCACGCGAATTGATGAAAGCGTGCGGCGTAGAGCTTTTGGAAATGCCCCGTAATAAAAGCAATTCCTTCTGCTGCGGCGCTGGCGGTGGCCGTGTTTGGATGAAAGACCACGATGACATGACCCAGCGTCCAAGTGAAAACCGTATCGAAGAAGCGATGGGACTTGGCGATATAAAATATTTTACGGTTGCCTGCCCTAAAGATATGACCATGTACGCGGATGCCGTTAAAACATCGGGCAATGAAGGTAAAATCGAAGTGATGGACATAATCGATTATGTTTTGGAAGCCATGGATTTACAAGAACCGGTTGACGATACGCCCGTAGAACAAGCAGCAGAATAACATGGCAAAACCCTCCGTTTTAGTTACCGGCGGTTCCGGCCTGATTGGGACGCGCCTTTGCCAAAAGCTTTCAGAAACGGGGTATGATGTTAAAGTTCTTACGCGCAAAAAAAAGGAAAACAGTCGTTTTAAAAACTATTACTGGAATCCTGAAAAGAAAGAAATAGAGCCGGAGGCGTTGGAAGATTGCACGTATATTGTGCACCTGGCCGGGGCAAATATTGCAAGTAAAAGGTGGACAAAAAACAGGAAAAAGGAGATTCTTAGTAGCCGGGCGGGCACGGCAAAATTTTTGTATGAATCTATTTCAGGATTAAAATTAAAACCAACAGCGTTTATTTCATCATCTGCTGTTGGTTTTTATGGTACTGTGACCAGCGAAAAAGTTTTTTCTGAAGATGACCCGGCCGCTCAGGATTTTCTTGGGCAAACTTGCGGGCAGTGGGAAGCCGCTGCAGATTTATTTCGTGAAAGCGGAATCCGAACTGTAAAAATACGCACAAGCCTGGTTTTGGCAAATAAAGGGCCGCTTTCAAAAATAATGCTCCCTGTAAAGTTGGGGATTGGCAGCCCGTTGGGAAAAGGCAACCAATACATGCCTTGGATTCATATCGATGATTTGTGCGCTATTTTTATAAAGGCGATCGAAGATACAAATTTAGACGGAGCATATAACGCGGTTGCCCCCGACCATAAAACGAATCGTGAATTTACAAAAACCCTTGCAACAATTTTAAGACGGCCGATGATAGCGCCCAATGTGTCGGCTTTTGTTTTAAAAGGATTGCTTGGTGAAATGTCTGTAATTGCTTTGGAGGGCAGCAGGGTCTCATCGGAAAAAATAAAAAATGCCGGTTTCAAGTTTAAATATCCTACTTTGGAACAAGCATTGAGGAATATTTACCGGATTTAATACAACCTGAGTTCGATCTAAAGAAAACATTTGTTTTAGTATAGTTTTTTTTGAACTCACCCCTAAATCCCCTCTCTTACAAGAGAGGGGACTTGAAAAACTTAAAAATTAGCAGAAACTATGAAGGGGTGAGTTGTTTTTATATACGTTTCTTATTGTTAAAATAAATCTTTGTAATCTTAATCATTCTCATTCTCGTTTTAAGCTTAAGTAAATACTTGATCCCAATTAAAAATGAGTTTTGATGGTTACTTTTGAAACAATTAATCTTGCAGGGTTATCAAAAAAATATAGTTCATAGAAAAGGAAAATCATGAGTAAAAAGGATTATAATTTCCCAGCCGATTTACACTACGATGGCAAGAACCACATGTGGGTAAAAAAAGAAAATGATAATATTGTTTTAGTTGGCATCGATGCTATTGGCCTGGATACTTTAGGCGATTTGGCGTACATAACTTTAAAGCCCGAGGGAACAATCGTAAAAAAAGGCGAGCCGATCGGGACGCTTGAAGCCGCTAAAATGACCGGAGATATTTTTGCCCCGGTTTCCGGTAAAATAAGCGCTGTAAACGCAGCTTGTGTTGAAAACCCCGGTATTGTAAATGATGATCATTATGGAAAAGGCTGGATGGTTGCGATTGATGCCAGTGACTGGTCAACAGAATCAACCGCTTTAATTTCGGGTGAAAAATTGCAGCCCTGGATCGAAGCTGAGACGCACCGCATGGAAACACAAGGTTTTGATGCCTGATGCGATGGCGCTTAATCTGCGATGATAATGTGCATGCAAGTTTTGGCCTGGCTGCGGACGAGGTCCTTACCCGGCGTGTCGGGTTGGGCAAATCCGTTCCTGTTTTAAGATTGTATTCTTATAAAAATTACTGCGCGCTGGTTGGCCGTTTTCAGGATGTACACAGTGAGCTAAATTTGGATTATTGTAAGCAATCGGCTCTTTCCATTAATCGTCGTCCAACTGGGGGGGGCGCGATTTTTATGGGCGAAAACCAATTGGGCGTGGCCATGTGCATCCCGGGAAAGGATGACGATACATACGGCCGGGCGCGGGAACTTATGGCCCGCTTTTCCGAAGGGATTATTTCCGGGTTAAATGCGCTGGGCGTGGCGGCTCAATTTCGCAGAAAAAACGATATTGAGGTCGATGGCCGAAAAATAGCCGGATTGGGAATCTTTCGGGATTCGTCGGGTGGCTTACTTTTTCATTCGTCCATTTTGGTGGATATGGATATCGCGATGATGCTAAAAGTTTTAAACACCCCTTTTGAAAAAATCTCTGACAAAGAAGTGGCCACGGTTGCAGAACGGATTACAACGGTCTGCAGGGAGGGCAAACGTCGCATTGCTATTTCAGAAATGCGCGTAAAAATTTCTGAAGGTTATCAAAAGGTTTTTAATATTTCTTTTGAAAAAGATGATTTTTCGCTGGAAGAAAAAGAAGAAATAGCGGACTTAGAAAAAGAAAAATATTTAAGGCAGGATTGGGTTTTTCAAACCCCACACGTAAAAGATTCTGTTGGGATGGCTAAATTAAAAACAGAAAAAGGCCTGCTTGATATCCGCCTTACTTTGGCCGGACAACAGATCAAAGCGCTGTTTATCCGTGGCGATTTTTTTGCGGCGGAAAATGCTGTAGCGGATTTAGAAGGATCGTTTCGCTGGCATAGCTCTAATCAACAAAAAATAGAAGACACCTTAAACAAGGTTTATACATTGCGTAAAAATGAATTATCATCATTGCCGTTGGAAGCATTAAAAAAAGCAGTCAACCAGGCGCTTCAGCGGGCAAAAATTCTTGAGAGGAAACAGGCATCGGAACCTTATGGCTGTTTTGTAACACCAGGAGGAAACGCCCATGTCTAACGCCTTGCCGCTCTATACACCCAAGTTTGAACCTATGACGATCTCAATAAATCCTGAGTGCCAGAAAATCCGCAAGGAAAATTTTGCGGATAAAGTAACTTTTTATGCCCCGGGATTAAAGCAGTATAAAACAGGTGAGTATCAAGACCACTCAGTTACGGAATTTGTTTCGATCAGTGTTACCGGCGAAAACTGTGCCCTGGATTGCGAGCATTGCAAATCCAAATCGCTGCACGGAATGCTTGATTTGATGAACTTTAATGGCAGTATGTACGATATGTGCGAAAAACTGGCCGAAAAAGGGACGAAAGGCGTTTTAATTTCGGGAGGCAGTGATATTCAGGGTCGTGTGCCTTTGTTAAAACATATTCCTGATTTAATTCGCGCACGTAAAGATTTGGGGTTGGCCATTCGCGTACATCCCGGTTTGCCGGACGAAGAAACCTGCGCGGGTCTGGCCGAAATTGATGTGGATGGCATCATGCTGGATATTATTGGTGACCAGGAAACCATTACCGAAATTTACCATTTGGACAAAACACCGCAAGATTATGAAGATGTCTTGGAGAGGCTGTATCGCCATAAATTACCGGCTATCCCACACATAATTTTGGGACATTATTTTGGTAAAATGCTAGGTGAATGGGCTGCGCTTAAAATGATCAAAAAGTATCCGCCTAAAACGATGGTACTTGTAATTTTAATGCCATTGCAGGGAACGGGCATGGTGGTGGAAAAGCTGCCGTCTCTTGACGAGATAGGAAGTTTTTTTGAGCTATCCCGTAAGTCTTTGCCGGAGACGCCCATAATTTTAGGTTGTGCCCGGCCTATGGGCCCAATGAAAATTGAGATCGATAAAATGGCTATTGATGCCGGGTTGAACGGATTGGCTTATCCGGCCGATGGCATGGTGGAATATGCACGGCAACAAGGTGTGAACCCCAATTTTATAAATGCGTGTTGTGGGGTGACTTGGTAATTGATAATTGAAAATTGAGATCAATCTGTTGTCTCTATCTTAAGTCTCAGTTTTTGGAAACACAGTTTCCATGTAAGTCCGTTCTCTATCGGGAGATTGACAACAAGCAATAAATCTGTTTAAGAATAATAAAAGAATAAAACGGAGAAAGTGAATGTCCAAAGTAAAACTATCCATGGCAGAGCAAGCCGAAGCTTTTCAACTTAGCCCGGAATATGTTCGGATTAGTATGGCAGCAGCAATTGAGCTTGGTTTAAAACCCGGCCAGCTTATGCGCGGTTGTGGTTGCGGTTGCATCAACCTCTTGCAGAACTATCCTGAAGGGTGCTATGCAAATTGCAGTTATTGTGGCCTGGCACGCGAAAGGCCCGGTGTTGCTGAGGAAAACTCATTTATCCGTGTGGATTGGCCATTATTTAAAACAGAACTTGTTGCCGAAAAGATTGCCGAGAAAGAAGCGCGGAGTGAAGTAGGGCGTGTTTGTATTTCGCAGGTTCAGGACCCGCGTAATAATGAAGACCTGCTTGAGATGACCCGTATCATTCATAAAGCGGCGCCTTCCGTTCCGATTTCTGCACTCATAAATGCAACAACAATGACCGAAGAGGTTTTGCTCCAGTTAAAAATTGAAGGTGTGGATATTATCGGTGTTGGTTTGGATGGCGCAGCGGAAGAAGTTTTTTATGAAACCCGCGGCAAAGGGGCAAAAGGGCCGCATAACTGGGAAGGCCATTGGAAGATTATCAATCGCGCCCGGGAATTATACGGCCCGATGAACGTGAACTGCCATACTGTAGTCGGGCTGGGCGAAACAGATCGCGAGCTTGTGGACCTTTTTGCTGAACTGCATGAGAAAAAAATTGCCTGCTATCTTTTCTCCTTTAATCCCGAAGAAGGCACGGTCATGCAGCATGAAGAGCGCCAGCCCATTGATCGCCATCGCCACATCCAGCTGGTAAAATATTTAATCGAGCATATGGATGTAGATAAATCGGCTATCGAGTTTAATGAAAATGGTTTGATTTCCAGGATAAATGTGGACCAAAAAATATTGGAAACGGCAGTCGGGCGTGGCGTTGCATTTATGACAGATGGCTGCCCGGACAGGCATGGTGTAATGAGTTGTAACCGGCCTTATGGGTCGTACCGTCCCGGTGAAGAGTTTCGTGATTATCCATTCCCGCCAAATGAAAACGATTTGCGCGTTATTGATTCACAAATGCGCTTAAACGAAGTGGCCCCTAAAAATAATGTAGGGCAAATTTCCTGAAAGCCGGAAATAATTAGTTAAAGGTGATGAAAAAACCGATTCGTCTAATAAATTTGGGAAAAACCGAATCCTGGAAAACGCAGGCTGTCTATCACGCCCTGGCCGAAGAAATGACGGACGAAAGCCCGGATACGATTATAATTTGCCAACCCGATTCACCTTATTTATGCCTTGGTTATTTTCAGCCGTTCGATTCTATTTTTGATCGAAAAAATGTTGAGCTATTAAATTTGCCTGTTTATCGCCGCCGGATTGGCGGTGGGGCAACCTATCTTGATGAAAACCAATTGTTTTATCAGTTTATATTTCACCATTCCCGCGTTCCGGTTGCTTTGGAAAAGGCTTACAAAACAATGCTTGCCGCCCCGGTAGAAACACTAAAAAGTTGTGGTTTAGATTGTAACCTGCGCGCCGTGAATGAAATAGAAGTAAACGGAAAAAGGGTTGCCGGAATTGGCGGTGGGCGTATAAATGATGCTGCGGTTGTGGTCGGTAATTTTCTGTTTGATTTTGATTTTGAAGCGATGAGCACTGTTTGGAAAGCCCCTTGGCCGGGCTTCAGGGAATTGGCAAAAGATGCGGTTAAAGAGCGGGTTTATACTTTAAAACAATGTGCCCCAAATTTACGGATGCGGGCTGTCTCAGATAAACTGATTGAGTTGTTTCCAAAATATTTTAATCGCCCGATTGTTAGCGGGAGTTTATCGCAAAAGGAAATAATGGCGTCTCAAAAAACGGCACAGGTGCTGACGGATAAAATATTTTTAAATGATGGAAATACGGATATTCCTGTCCAGCCGCGTCCTTTAAAAATATCTGCGGATGTATTTATTCATAACAAGAAAATGTTCTTTAAAAATAAAAAGATCAATGTAAGTTTTCGTACGGATAATGATGTAATTACCCGTGTCAAGGTTGAAGGTGCAGTTGAAATAGAAAAAACTATTATCGGTATTACTATTGAAGAAATAGAACATATTTTAAATTCAGGAAGTTCAACGGTTTTAAAAGACAACTAAGAAAATTTTTAATATGGCCAATAAATTAAAAGAATATTTATCTGATCCCTTCCTTAAGCAACTCTATTCCGAAGTACGCTCCGCGGGAAAAATCCAATCTATTTCCATAGACCTAACCCATACGTGTAATATTCGTTGCACAGGTTGTTATTATTTTAATGACAATATGGATGTGGGCCACCCAACAGCGGATGAAGAAACTTTTGACCTGTTTTTAGAAAACGAGAAAAAGCGGGGTACAAATTTTATAACAATTGTAGGCGGCGAACCCAGCTTAAAGCCAGACCGGATGCGTAAGATTGTAAAAAATTTTAAGGCCAGCGTTTCGACAAACGGGTTAAAAAAAATCCCAATGGAAGGCTTGGAAGAAAACCTATCAATTGGCGTTTCCGTTTGGGGCAACAGGGAAACCGACAGCAAGATGCGTGGTAATGGTAAACTTGATATTTTTTCCCAGGCATTAAAAAACTATAAAAATGACCCACGTGCATTTTGGTATTTTACGGCCATTCCCGGTTATGCCGATCAAATCGAACCGGTTGTAGAAGAGTGTGTGGCCAATGGCAACCATGTCCTGTTTAATTTCTATGGTGACCTTGAAACGCTTGGCAATGAAATGGACCATCGTCGGGGATTTGAACAAACCCGCAAAGCGATAGAAAAAGTGATTGAACGTTTTCCCGACAAGATTTTTATGACTTCGTATTTAAGTGAAATAGTATCCACAGGCTGGCTTTATGATCAAAAATGGGGCTATGATGTTTGTAGTAGCTTTAGCACTAATAATCCCGTAAATTTTGACCGGATGAAAAATGGCAATCCCTTTAGCCCGGACTTCCGCGCTTATAATGCAGATTTACAAACAACCCGCCGTTGCTGCACGGGAATCGATCGTGACTGTTCATCCTGCTTTGATGTTTGGCAACATTTTTCCTGGGTTATGTTAAACCTAAAAAAACACCTGGGAACTAAACAGGAATTTACAAACTGGCTGACAACTATGTATATGTTTTATCTGATCAACCGTCTCATCGATTTTGATAAGGGTTCTAAAAACATTGCAGAAATTCATGCGCGGCTAAAAAGGGAAGTCGCTTTACCTATCTAAATAATCCTTAAAAAAGATATAAATTATGTTTGGCCCCAAAATAGACAGACCGCATTCCAATATCCGGAATTGTATTATTCCCCACGAATTATTTTACGATATTAAAAATCATTTTTGGTTGCGTGACGAAAAAGACGGAACTTGGACGATTGGTTTAACGGATATGGCACAAACGGCCGGTGGGAAAGTGCTTCATTTTAAACCCTGGAAACGGGGTGCTAAACGTAAAGCGAACAAACCTGTGGCCATGTTGGAAGCTGCAAAGTGGTTGGGTATAATCCGTGTACCTTTTGCGACAACAATTGTAGATTTTAATGAGGAACTTCTGGAAAATGCTTATGCCATCAACCAATATCCTTATACAAAAGGCTGGATTGTACGCATTCAGCCCGAAGATGAAACCAAAGTCACGGATCATTTTTTACCCGGCAATGATGCTGCAAAAGAATATGAAAAAAACTTTGATACGTGGGGATTGGCCGATTGTGTCCACTGCCTCGGGTTTGAAGTATGAGCCATAAAATACACATAGTTTTGTTTACACATCCCACCTGTGTTGGTTGTGGGGAATCCATCCGCCGCATGCAACGTCTTGAAAAAGAAGAAAATGACATTGATTTTGAAATTATGAGCTTGGCCGGGGAAACCGGAAAAAAGCTCGGTGAAAAATGGCATATTCATTCTGTTCCTACAATTGTTTTTGATGATGACCCGGAAAACAGGATTATGGGAATCCCAAAACCGGAAACAATCCAATCCATCCTTAGTAAACTAAGAAAATAAAATCTTTAATAACTGAAACCAAAGCTCTCCGTCGCTAATATTAAATGTGTGATATAACTATTTGCGCTGGCCATTTCAATTTACTATTTTCTCTTTATGTTAATTAGTAACTCTAAACAGAGTGAATAGTATTAATCAAAAAGGAATATAAATGCGCACTTTTTATTTTTTAACACTGTTTCTATTTTTTACATCAGCCTTTTCTCAGGTTATTACAACAGAACCACCTTTTGCAACACGCAACGACAGCATCGTGGTTGTTTTCAATGCGGCAGAAGGGGATGCCGGATTAAAAGGTTATAATGGCAGCGACGTTTATGCCCACACAGGCGTAACAATTGAAGGTGAAGGCACTTGGAAATATGTCATCGCCGATTGGCCTGTAAACCTTAATAAAGCAAAACTTGTTAAAGTTGGGACTGATTTATGGGAGCTGGTAATTGGTAACCCGTATCAATATTACGCCGTTCCCACAGGTAAAAAAATTACCCAGCTAAGTTTTGTGTTTCGCAATTCAGATGGCTCTGTTACAGGCCGTGCGGTTGGTGGGGCAGATATTTTTTTAGATCTCTTTGAGCCTGGCCTAACAATGACTCTGAACGAACCCATTCTAAACCTCTCTTTGGGGGATTCTCGTCGTTCCCCCGTTTTTACTACAAATCCGCTCGCAATACGTTCTATTGCTGCCACATTAGGCACACAAATTGCTTTTCATGATTTATACCAAAACAACGTACTATTAGCCAGTACAGAAAAGGATACACTTGAATACACATATTTGCCTTTTTCCGATTCCGGTATGCAAATTTTTAAAATTGTAGGTACGGATACAAGTGGCATAAAAGATTCTCTCGAATTTGCAGTGATGGTTACTCCGGATGCGATACAGGAAGCGCGCCCAGCTGGGATTGTAAATGGGATTAATTACATCGATGACAATACAGTAATTTTATCACTTTTTGCACCTTATAAGAAAAGTGTATTTGTTTTAGGGGATTTTAATGACTGGTTTGTTGATGAAAAATACATGATGAAAAAAGACCAGATCGATGGAGATAATATTTACTGGTGGATCCAGCTTGATACACTAACCGCACAGGTGGAATATGCTTTTCAATATCTGGTGGATGGTGAACTACGTATTGCCGATCCGTACACCGAAAAAGTATTAGACCCGTGGAATGACAAATGGATATCAAGCGAAACGTATCCTGCATTAAAACCATATCCGGAAGGAAAAACAGATAAGCCTACCGCAATCTTGCAAACGGGCGTACAAGAATATCAATGGCAAACCCAAAACTATGCTGCACCCAAAAAAGACGAGCTAATAATTTATGAGCTTCTTGTTCGTGATTTTGTGGCCAAACATGATTATAAAACCCTCATCGATACGTTGGATTATTTACAAAATCTTGGGATAAATGCCATCGAGCTAATGCATGTAAACGAGTTTGAAGGCAACGAAAGTTGGGGATACAATCCGTCGTTCTATTTTGCCCTGGATAAATATTACGGTACGCGAGAAAGTTTTAAAACATTTGTTGATTCGTGCCATGCCCGCGGAATTGCTGTCCTGATCGATCTTGTTTTTAACCCCGCTTCTGGGCAATCCCCTTTTGTACAGCTCTATCTGGATTATTATGGTGCTGATGAAATTTTTATGCAGGTGCCGAACCCATGGTTTAACAGACAGTCACCTAACCCTATATTTAAATGGGACGCCGATTTTAATCATGAATCCATGTATGTTAAAGAATTGATGGATCGGGTCACTAGGTATTGGCTTACAGAGTATAAGGTTGATGGTTTCCGCTTTGATTTTACTAAGGGCTTTACAAATGTAAGTGGTGATGGCGGCGCTTATGATGCATCAAGGATTTCTATCCTTAAACGTATGGCCGATGCAATTTGGGCTGTTAACCCAAACGCCTATGTAACCATCGAGCATTTAACTGCCAATAGTGAAGAAAAAGAATTAGCTAATTATGGTCTCCAGCTTTGGGGTAACATGAATTATAATTATAATGAGGCCACTATGGGCTATAATGAAAACGGTAAATCAGATTTTTCCTGGGGATATTATAAAGAGCGGGGCTGGACAGAACCCAATCTTATAACCTATATGGAAAGCCATGATGAAGAAAGGCTGATGTTTAAAAACCTCACTTATGGTAATAGCAGTGGCAGTTATAATGTAAAAGATTTATCCACAGCTTTGCAGCGTATAAAAATGGCTGCAACTTTCTTCTTTAGCCAGCCTGGTCCAAAGATGATGTGGATGGGTGGGGAACTGGGTTATGAGATTTCTATCGATGATGGGGGACGTGTTAGTAATAAACCGTTTAAATGGAATTATCTTCAGGATAACGATCGAAAAAATCTGTATAAGACCTTTGCCGAACTTTTAAAATTACGCAAAAATGTGAGTGCCTTTCGTGATGCCAATGCAACGGTCGATCTTGCTGTTTCCGGGAAAAACAAACGCATAAAAATATCGGATGGGAATATTAATATTTCGATTGTTGGCAATTTTGATGTAGTCGCTTCAGAAATCAACCCGAGTTTTCATAACACGGGTATGTGGTACGATTATTTCTCTGGTGATAGTTTGGATGTGGCCAATGTAACAGACCCGATTGCCTTATCACCGGGCGAGTTTCATATTTATACAGACATAAAATTAGAATCCCCGGAAGATGATCCTGTTACGGCATTGGAAGAAGTTGGCCTAAGTCTTCCCCAAAAATTTGAACTTGGCCAAAACTATCCAAATCCATTTAACCCGGTAACAGCCATAAAATATAGCTTATCATCTGCAAGCTCTGTGCAAATAACTATTTTTGATATCCAGGGAAGGCGTGTTAAAACACTTGTAAATAAGAAGCAAAGTCCCGGAAACTACACGGTTGGTTTTAATGGCGCCAATCTTTCGAGTGGCACGTATTTTTATACTTTTCAGGCAGGTTCCTTTGTTAAAACCCGTAAAATGCTTCTAATCAAGTAGTGCCAATTCTTAGATCGGGGACCTTCGAGGTTGCAAAGCAGTAACCTCGAAGGTCATTATAACGACGGATTATTTAGTACCAATTATAATATGAATATTTCAGAAATAGAGGATGCATTTAACGATATTATCCTTGGTAATGGCGTAAAGCGCTCCGTCCACAACTTGGTTTTTAATAATGAAAACCTCACGCCTCTTTTTAAAAATTGCCTTATCAAAAACAATTTTCTACCCACTCCTTTAAAAAAAATTGAACTTGAAACCGGGATCCGCTATCCCGGATTTTATATTCAAAGTTCAATGGCTTATTTTGGCCATCTATTTTGGGAAGTTTTTAATGAAAAACGTAAACGAAAAATTTGGGGCTCCATCATTAGAAATGAAAAAGGTGATTGGAAATATATTTTACCCGGAAACAGTTTAAAAATTGTGTACATGAATGTGGACAAAGCGCAACAAGTCGATATAAACCATCTTACCTAAAAAAATCTCGATGCCGAAATACCTTATCATTATAATTTTAATTTGCCTGATTTTTTCTGTTTCTGCCTTTGGCGGGGAATTTGTGGTTGATAGAGAAGCGGAGAACCTGGTTAAATTTATTTCTAAGACACCGTGGGAAGATTTTGAAGGTGTAACAAAATATATTGATGGCTACGTCTATTGGGAAGGTGAAGAATTAACCAATAAAAGTGAGATTTATTTTGAAGTTGAACTAAACACGGTTGAAACAGGAAATGGCAAACGTGACCGTGACATGCGCAATGATTATCTCCATACAGACCGGTTTCCTTATACCCACTACACCGGAAAAATTATTGATGTACGGGACAGTACCAACACCATAAAAAAAATAATCAGTAAAGGTTTTATGTATATCCATGGTGTTGAAAAACAAATTGAAATGAACGCCCTGATGATTGAAAAGGATGATGGCTATTTGATTGAATCAAGCTTTGAGGTAAAGCTCTCTGACTACAATATAAAAATCCCCGAACTAATGATTTTTAAAATTGATGAGGTAATGCAGCTCAAATTATCGTTTTTTGTAAAAGAGATATAAAAAAAGTGTTCAGGAGGCCCACTAATCCCCGCATCACTTATTAATGAGCTTCTAGCCTGAACACTTTTTTATAACCGAACCCAATTGAGTAAGAATAAAAAACATGTATTATTTATAAAACATTTAACTTTTCCGATGCCTTCCAACTGTTAATACCGGGCATCCGGCAACACGTACAACCCTCTCAGTGGTAGAGCCAATTAAAAGATGGTCCAGCCCGGTGTAGCCA
>JAJRVW010000113.1 GCA_024277115.1 Calditrichota bacterium | reverse complement strand
TTGACAATTTTCAAAATTTATAACCAGAAAAAAATTATTACAGTCCTTAAAATTTACGCCCAATAATTTACAGCTAAGAAAATGTACATCTTTAAAAGCTGTATTTTTGACTGCAATCAAACTTAAATCACTGTTTTCAAAGCCACAATCTATAAAAATTATATTCGATAAATCCAGTCCTGATAAATTGCAATTTTTAAACACGCAATTTTCGTATTTGCCTTTTTTAAAATTATCTTTTGTAAAATCTACCCAGTCAAAAACGGCATCTTCAAAATATTCCTCATCCATTTTAAGTTAACGCCTTAATATTCTTTATTTTTTTTGTGGAGACGGGTAAACTCTTCAATTAAAATCGGTGGTTTTTCATCACTAAGCAAAGTGGTGTTTAAACGGGCATGTTTTAAAATATGCATGTCAATATCGGCGATAAGCAGTTCTTCTTTGTAGTATTGCGCTTTTGCGGTTGCCCGGCCATTTGGCTGTACCAGCTCGGAGCCGCCCCAGAAAATTAAACCGTCTTCCACACCAACCCGGTTTACAAATGCCACGTACGAAGTTGTTGAAATGGCCAGAGACTTAACAATTGTTTCCCAGGCATTTATATTCTCCGGTTTGCTGTCTTTTGATGTACCGCGCGTTAACCCTGCTGCCGTAACCAGTATAATCGACGCGCCATCGAGTGCAAGGATCAGCCCGGAGGCCGTGTGCCAGATATCTTCGCAAATAAGCGTGCCGAATGTACCAAGTTTTGATTCAAAAGCATGGAACCGGCTGCCGGATGAAAAATAACGGTCCTCTTCAAAAACGCCATAGGTTGGCAGGTAAACTTTGCGATGGGTCGTAAGCAATTTACCATCTTCAAAAAAAAGATTGGTGTTATAAAACTCATAGCGTTCGCCCATCTCAACCATTCCACACATAATCGAAATTTGGGCGCTCAGTTTTTTTATCTTCTCCAATTTAGGATCATTTTTTGAAAGCGCGACATCAAAAGTGGCGTCTTTGAGGGAATAGCCTGTAAGCGATAATTCGGGGAAAACAATCAGGTCAACTTTTTGCGTGATAGCTTCTTCAATCAAGTTACAATGTTTCTCAATATTTCGCTCTAAATCCCCCAGCACCGGACTTATCTGACCAAGGGCTATTTTTATAATTCTTTTTTTAGTCATGTTTTATAGAACACTTTCGCTTGTGATAATTCCCCACTATTTTTAAACAAGGAAAAACGAGATGGTGAAACGCCTTAGTTATTAATCCCTTTTACCGGCGCAGGGATACGTCCGCCCCGTTTTATAAACTGGTCATTATTAAGTTTGGAAATAGCCATCACGGGTGCAACGCCAAGCAGGCCACCATAATCGGCCGCCTCGCCAATCCCCTTGCCCGGCACCGGGATTACCCGCACTGCCGTCGTTTTGCTGTTGGCCACCCCGATAGCGCATTCGTCGGCAATCAGGCCGGCTATTACTTCTGCAGATGTATCTCCGGCAACGGCCACCATATCGATGCCAACACTGCAAACACTGGTCATCGCTTCCATTTTTTCCAGTGTAATATGCCCCTTTTCCGCAGCAGAAATAAAACCCTGGTCTTCTGAAATGGGGATAAATGCGCCACTCATTCCACCTACATGCGACGAGGCCATTAAACCGCCACGTTTTACCGAATCGTTAAGCAATGCCAATGCAGCCGTTGTACCTGCCGCGCCCACGTCTTCCAATCCCATCGCCTTTAAAATATCGGCAATACTGTCACCGGGCATCGGTGTAGGCGCCAATGAAATATCAACAATCCCAAAGGGAATATTTTGGATTTCGGCAACTTTGCGGCCCACAAATTCCCCGGCCCGGGTTATCTTAAAAGCCATTGCCTTAATTTTTTCGGCAAGGGAACTAAAATCATGATGAGGCGCTTCCTGAACAGCACGCAAAATTACGCCCGGCCCGCTGATGCCCACATTTACCACAATATCCGGTTCGCTAACACCGTGGAACGCTCCGGCAATAAAAGGATTGTCTTCCGGCGCGTTGGCAAAAACCACCAGTTTGGCACAGCCAATCCCATCCTGATCGGCCGTTTTTGCAGCCGTTTCTTTAATGATTTGGCCCATCAGGTAAACCGCGTCCATATTGATGCCGGCCTTAGTGGTTGCCACATTTATGGACGAACAAATATGTTTGGTCGTAGCCAGTGTTTCGGGGATGGATTTAATCAAACTTAAATCGCCTTTGCTAAATCCTTTTTGTACCAAAGCGGAATATCCGCCCAAATAATCGATGCCCAAATTATCCGCGGCCTTATCTAAAACCTGTGCAATTTCTACAAAGTCTTCGGGATAAAATCCATCGGCCACCAAAGCCAGAGGCGTGATGGAAACCCTTTTATTGGCAATGGAAATGCCATAATCCGATTCGATCATTTCCGCCGTTTTTACATGCTCAGCGGCTGTCCGGGTTACTTTTTCATAAATATTTTGTTTAAGGGATTCCAGGTTATCGCTGGAACAATCTTTTAAATTGATACCCATCGTCACCGTTCGGATATCAAAATGCTCCACCTCGGTCATGCGGATCGTTTCAAGTATTTCGGCCAATTCAATTTGCATAATTACACCCTGTGCATGGTTTTAAAAATTTGTTCGTGCTGTACAATTACTTTTAGGTCAAACCCGGCGCCTGTTTCAATCAGTTTTTCTTTAATTTTGTCAAAATGAAGGCTTGACTGCGAAATATCCACAAGCAGCATGATGGTAAAAAATTCTTGCAGTATTTTTTGGGAAAGGTCGATCACATTGCAGTTCATTTGGGCAAGCGCACCCGTCATTCCTGCAAGGATACCAATTTTATTTGTACCAAAAGCGGTAACAATTACACGATCACCTTTTTTTACCTGGTGCGGCAACGGATTACTTTTTTGTTCGTTTTGTTTTGTGACTGGCCCATCCAGACGTTGCACGGCTTCATGCACAACTTTTTCGATATTTTCTATTGTGGCGTGATCGCCCAATTGCTCAACGGCCTGTTTGGCTATTTGCCTGATTTGATCTTCGGTTAATGAGGACATGGTTTTCCTATTTAATTTTAGATTTATCTATATCAATTTTATCTACGATACCAACCACAGCGGCTTCCAAGCTTAACGCGGAGGGATCATCCGGCGCGATGGCTTTACGTGCCGCATGGCCATAGGCGCAGATTACCGTTTCGCCAATCCCGGCGCCCAACACATCGGCCACAACAACTACATCTGTGAGCGGTTCTTTTTTCAGGTTGATCGGATTTACAACTAAAAATTTTAAATTATCCAGATTGTCTGTTTTTTTTGTGGCCCAGACAGAACCAACAACTTTTGCAAGAAACACAGTTTACTTCTTTCTAAAAAACCACACACGTTGCCAATGAAAAAATCACATATAAAATTGTGAAATATACTCGTTCCCCAAAAAATATTAATGAGGAATATTTGCGCGTCTGGATTACTCTTTTGATTGGTAAAGATTATTGTGGGTAATATACTCGAACACAGAATGCGGGACAAGACTTTGGAATGGCATTTGTTTGCTAATTCGTTTTCGGATATGGCTTGAAGAAATTTCGATTAACGGGCTTTCTACCAGAAGGACTTTTGGGTGGGACGAAATATCTGGTTCGTGATCGAAATGCCCTCTGTTATAAACTGCTAAATAACACAGATCAAGAATTTGGAATGGGTCTTTCCACTTAAGAAAACTATCCAGATTGTCGCTACCGATAAAATAATATAATTCTTGAGATGGAAATTTATTTTTAAAATATTTGATTGTATCTACGGCGTAAGAGACAGTTTCCCGGTCCAACTCAAATGTACTTAGCTCAAAATTATCGAAAGATTTTAATACATTTTGCAGCATTTCCAATCTCTGTGGGGCCGGACTAATTCCCTGCCGTTTATTAAAAGGATGAATTTTTGTGGGTATAAAAATTGTTTTTTGTAGTTCCAGAATTTCAGTTAACCACTCTGCCACAATTATATGGCCATGGTGAAGTGGATCAAATGTCCCGCCAAACAGGCCAATACCCTTATTTTTTTTCATCTTTTGCTAACTCTTCCTGCTGCTCGGTTAACTCTTTTTTTAAGTCCTTTATTTCGGCCATTAACGGGCTGTCCGGAAATTGTTGCTCAAATTTTTCAATTTCAAGCTGGGCTTGTTCTAGCTCTTCGTTTTCTTTATAGGTAATGATTTTACCAAACTGTGCATCATCGGCCCATTCGGTATCATAAAACTTAGTTAAGACCTGGTCATAATAAATTATCGCCGCTTTAAATTCTTTCATCTTTCGATAAATCTCGGCATTCTCCAGTTCTTTTTCACCAAGTTTACTGCGCAGGCGGATTATATTTTTCTCCGCTTCTTCTTTTAAGGAGTCTGTCGGGTTCTCATCTACAAAGTATTGATACTCTTTTATAGCTTTTAAGGTATACTCCTGGTCCAAAGCAGATCGTGGCGAAAGTTTATCATAACTTTCGGCAAGTTTAAACTGGGCTAATGGCACTAGTGGGCTCTGGTTCATATCATTTACTAATTTCTCAAACTCCACACCGGCAATAAGATAATCACCCATATTAAAATGGGAATATGCCAAATAATATTGGGCGCTATCGGCAATAATGCTTCCGGAGAACCTTAATAAAACCACTTGAAAATCGTTTGCGGATTCAAAATAACTTTCATCATCAAATTTTTCTTTTGCAGCTTTGTAAAAATCATGGGCAGTCCAATCTGCTGTCGGCTTGGTTCCACCACAACTCATCATAAAAACCATTGTTAAAACAAAAATAACTTTCTTCAATCTCTAAATCTCCTTAAACAGATAATTAACTCCGAACAGAAAAAAACAGGTAAACGACAACCCCGATTGTCGCTCCTACCATAACAGGCTCTAGAGTGCTTGTCCAGAAAGACAAGTCTTTAGTTTGCCCTTTTGTAAAGCGGTACGGGCTCTCTTCCAAAGTACTAAAGTCATCGCCTTCAATTTCTTCTTTAAATATTTTATTTATACTAAACGATCTTACAGGCCTGCTATTTTCGTTCTCAATCCAACCGTTCAAAACAATATTATTCTTACGTAGATAGTTTGTACCTAAATTTAAAAACCCGTAAGATTTTTGTTCGTAAACTATGCCTGTATTGAATTGTTCAATGTGAATAATAGGCGCGTTATCTCCAACCGGGTTCCCCAGGTTGTTTTCAAAATACCTGAGCAACAGGTTTTTTATAAAACCTTTTTGTTCACCTTTTACCGCACCCAAATTTATCGTAAAACTTTTTTCCCCAATAGACTCTTTGACCTGTAATGAATCGAGTAATTCAATTACGTTCGACTCAATCCAATCATAATTACGTTGAGGCGATTGTGCCAGGGAAAGCATCGGGATAATCAAAAGTAAATATACTATTTTTGAAATTTTCACAGCAGGGAAATTAGCGTAGTGTACATTTTTTTGCAATTCTTTTTAGGACATATAATAATCAGTAAAATACGGAAGAGAGGTACAGCTAATGTTTACCGTATAAAACAATCGTCATCACAGATTTCACAATCATCGCTGCACGTGTGTACATATTTTGTAAAACTTTTACGAAATGCGAGGCTGGCCGGCTCTTGCGAAAGGAATGAGCTAACAAACTTAAACAAGCGTTCACCCGTTTCATGGCTTAATAGGTGTTCAATTTTACATGCGTCTTCTTCGGCAACTTCCTCCGGTAATTCCAGAACGTCTTTAAAAAAAATTTTAACGATCCGCCGGATACTCAAAACATCATTGGCCAGCTCTTTGCCTTCGTCGGTCAACTGGTAAAATTTATTTTCATCTTCCGAAATATAACCCTTGGCCAAAAGTTTATGCAAAGTTACCGAAACGCTGGAACGGCTTATTTCCAAATAGTTGGCTACATCGATACCGCGTGCGTAGCCTTTGTTTTTCAGAAGATCATCAACGGCCATCAGGTGGTGCATACTGCTGTGGGTGAGGCCATTTTCCTCAAATTTTTTCCAGACGTCTTTCATAAACCTTATTCTAAATTATATTAATATTTTAAATCAATTTAGTATTCTCAAAATATCAAGTCAATTAAGCTGGTTGCGAAAACAAATTATTATGATTATATTGCTTCCTCCCAATCTAACTCATTTTAAAATAAAATATTCTTATTTAAGGCCAAACAGGCATGCTCTGTCCGGCTATAATGGTGTATTCTCAACGACCGAAACCAAGGGGATCAAATGCAAATTTGTGAAAATAAAGTATCCACTTTGCCCATTAAGGCACTCATTTTAACGCTATTTTTGGCCATAATTTCTTCCTGTTCTACCGATTCGTCTATCCAGGACCCTCTTTCCGGGCAACAAACAACAATCACATCCCAGCAAACAATTGATGGCACAACCACAAGCGAAGGTGTCCAAAAAAGTGGTGCACTTTATCGTATTTCTGTTCCTGATGTTTGGAACCGCGAACTTGTTTTATATGCCCACGGTTATGTTTCTGCATCGGAACCCATTGCCCTGCCCGACTTAACCATAGACGATACAACTTCTATTGAAGATTTTTATCTTGAACTGGGCTATGCCTTTGCAACAACCAGTTACGCAAAAAATGGTTGGGCCGTAAAAGAAGGTATCGATGATATCGCTGACCTTGTGGATATTTTTAAAAATAATTTTGGACGGGCAAGGCGCATTTATCTTACCGGCGCATCAGAAGGCGGATTGATAACAACCTTAAGTATGGAAAAAAAGTTCTTCTTGTATAGCGGGGGTTTATCTTTATCCGGCCCAAATGGGGATTTTGCAAAACAGATGAATTATGTCGGTGATTTCAGGGTTGTTTTTGATTATTATTTTCCAGGTGTAATCCCCGGTAGCCCCGTGGATATTCCGCAAGAAGTAATGGATAATTTTGAGACCGTCTACGTCCCTGCAATAATTGATGCTATTACAAAAAACCCATTTGCAGCAACAGAAGTCTTAAAAATAACACGTGCCGCCGTTGATCCACAGGATAAAATTAATTCTACAATCAACACATTTATCAATATGCTAGGCAATAATGTTTTATCAACAAATAACGCGAATGAGGTTTTTGGCGGACAGTCTTTTGACAATGCCGACAAAGTGTATGAAGGCGGACATTTTATGGAACTGCTCAATGCAAATATCGCCCGGTATTCTGCCGAGGATGCAGCACTGAAAGAAATTGAAAACACCTATCAAACCAGTGGTAGTATTTTTAAACCTTTAGTAATGATGCACACAAAAGGCGATCCGATCATTCCGGAATGGCAGCAGGATTTATATGTAGAAAAAGTGGCCGACGCAGGCAACTCTGAATTTTTATCCACCGTTTCGATTAACCGTTATGGTCATTGCACGTTTACCGCAACTGAATTGAAAGCCGGTTTTTTTGCACTTGTTTATAAGGTGACTGGTAAAGCACCAATCACTTTAGATGATTTAAGAAAGCTCCGTAAAGTACGGCGTGAAGAATAAAAAAATTTTATAAAAAAAGCCCCGGCAATTTATTTTATACAGGGCTTTTTTTTCAAAGAATGCTTCACTGTATATTTTTTTGTGTCTCTAATTAATAGAGACACGTGAGTTTCGGCTTACTACCTAGGTATAAAGAAAAAATAATCTCTCCTTCCTATACCGACATGAAAAGACCTTTGATATAATCATCATCGAGTAAATACTTTATTGTAAATCCTCTGTTTTTTACCTGAGAATGGGTACAGTAGTTAGTCACTTACAGCCCAAAACGTAGAGAACGTCTCTAATTTTTTTTTTAAGGCCTTGCATGGCAAGGGCTCAGGCGTTTTAAGGTTTTTAACTTTTATTTTTTGCCCTTATGAAATATGGCGTTAAAAATCCTTTGGAATAATTTTGAACAGGAAAACAAACTGTTTGAGTTCCTGTTTTTTAGGAACGAGTTTTTGTTTTACCGAAATTATGGAAAAGGATTTAGCCGGATTTCATTAAGGCACTGATTTTTTGTTTCTTTTTTATTTAGAAAAAAGAAAAGAAATCTCTGAGGTAAGATAAAAATAATTTTAGGCCTGAAATTACGAGAAAGAAAAATTCGAAATCTATTTCGCTAGTTAAAATTATAAATTTAGAGAATAAGACACTAAGAGAGACTTTGATATTTTTCAAGTTTGATTTTCTATCATATAGAGATTTATGCTATAACACCAAGTGAGTTTCCAAGACAATAGAAATAGAGCAATAAAATTTAATAAAAAAAGCGGATGTCCCTGACCAAGACATCCGCCCTATTCTCTCGGAGGCATACGTGAGAGATTTTTAGTTTTTTAACATTATTACCTGTTCCATCACTTAAAGCGATGGAACAGGTTTATATTTTTATTTGATCGCCCATAATTTATCATACGCTTTTTCCTTCTCAGCGGCAGAGATTTTCTTAAAAGCCGTATCCAGTGATTTCATTAAATCTTTTTGACGGATCGTGTTTGGCAAAGCTTCCATCACATATTCGGCTTCCATACGCGCTTCGTCCCAATCCACGCCCCGCCCGTTAATTACGCCTTGCAAATAAATCGTTGGCCCGGCAATATAACCGTTTGGCGCACCGGATATCCGAATACTTAAACGCGGCGAGAGCGCTGCAGATTCCCAATCCATTTCCAAATCCAGCGTCACAGCGATAATACCATCAACGCCCAGTTCATTTATCAATTTTGCATCAATACGGTCCGAGGCAAAAGTTGTTGAGATGTTGCCAATAATTGCTGAGAGTGTTGTCGGGATCAAATTTTTTGTCCCTTTATAACTTTCTTCTACTTCAACGACCGAGATGTTATCTTCGATTGGTTCCAGGCGGTTATAAGAAGGCGCTTTTAAAACATCTTCAACCGGGATCAGCTCCATGTTGTAATTATTTTTAAGAACTTGCTCAAAATCTGCATACAGGCTATTTACAAGGTTGTCCCAATAAGCATCGGGTAATTTCGGGAAAGTTTTTGTTTCTGTAGTGGTTGTAGTAGTCGTTGTTCTTGTATTTCCGAAAGTTGTAGTGGAAGTACTTGTCGAAGTCCTCGATTGCTGTAGTTTAGTGGCACGAACCGTAAATGAAACCATTGCAAATTTTTTGCCGCTATCCATTGGCCTGCCCAAAAACGCTGTAGGCTTTGTGATATTAATATGCATTCCGCCTTTGTCACTTTCCAAATCTTCATTAATCTGCAAACCAACATTCGATGATGTCCCAAAAATCGATTCATCAATTTCACCGGTCACAGTTACAGGGATACAGTCGATATACATGCCAATTACCTGCGAGGCGCCTACACCGGAAACACTGGCGGGAATTACATTATAACGCTCAACCTTTAACCAATTCTCACCATCACGCGGCGACATCCCGGAGCCACTGTTTTCCCACATTGCGGAAGGAATTGTAATTTTATTTTTGTATTTAAAAATCCCTAAATCAGTAAATGCGCTGATGCCCATAATGTCGTTTATCATCGATACCTTAAACTCTGTATCTTTCGTTGCATTGGGCGCTTCCATCTCCAAAACAAGATCAGAATTCACATTAACTTCAGCGCCTTCAAGCTTACCGTTTACAGATTTTATTTTAATCGGCTCAGGGGCTGATACTGTAAACTCAGCTGTTTGGCCGGATGTTGTTTTTATAACAACCTTCTTTGGCGACAGGTCATCCTTATCGACCCACTTGCCATAAAAGCCATTTTTAATGTGTGGCACAACCGTTCCGTCAATTTCCACAGTGCCATTCACGGTAAGGAAGCCCATACCTTCGCGGTTTAACAGGCTTACAAAAACCATATTGCCATTTTCCTGCCAGGACTCGTTAAAATAATCTACCTCAATTACATTTGTGGCCTTTGGGTAAACATTACGCATAAAATAAACCTGGATCGCGGCATCGTTCAGGTTGTCTGTACTTTTGGTCATTAAAGAACCGACCAGGCTACCGGTCATTTTGGTTATAGCGCCACAACCAACTAAAAAAAGTACTGCAAATAGAGGCAAAAGAAATGCCCTTAAATTGATCTTTCTCATAAATAAGTCTCCTAACTTAATAATTATTTTAATGGTTTTTTTAAGTCTAAGATGGATGTACTGGATAGGATAAAAGCAATATCAAGATTTTTACAAATCTCAATCGCTGTCTCTTTATCCATGGCCGTCATTATATTGTAACCTTCGCTGGATAGCAATTTGCGTAACTTTCGCAGTTCTTCCCTGTTCTCTTCGACTATTAAAATCTGTTTACGCATCAGCTCCTCTTTTTATCTTTCTCTTTATCAAAGGGCATGCCATAGATTTTTAATTTGGGACAAACGTATTATTTACGGGGGTTTATCTATAGTGTGGATAAAAATCGAAAACAAGTTGTGTCTCTTTTAGCAGACAGACTATGTGGATTTAGATGTTGCGTGGGTACGACAGTTTAGGGATTGTATGATTTAAAGATTGGAAGACGTAAAGATTAACACCCGCCGAGGTAAAGCTTTGTTAGTTAGAATAAATTTACTCTGTAATAAATAGTTTGTACGTTTAGTATCCCGATGTTTTTTATTGGACAGACAAAGATGTTTTATTGTTATGTATGAAGTATTCTTTGTTATGGAAGGATCTTCCCTATCTGAAAAAGATTATTACATAATGACATTCAATCTTATAAACCAATTACAGATGAGCATACATGATGGGGTAAGTTTAACAATCTTACAATCCTTCAATTTATCAATCGATCCCAAGCTGGGCAAGAATGCGGTAAAAATGGGTGCGGTTGATACCAAGCTCTTTTGCGGCCTCGGCTTTTGAGCCAGCCTGCCGTAGTGTCCTAAGTACGTACATGCGGCGGAACTCCAGCTCGGCATCTGCCAATGAATTGCCAATCCCGATGGATGGCATATCTTCGGTTTTTTGATGTAACTCCTCCGGCAGTTCGTCGGGTTGGATCACATCGTCTTTTGCCAAAACAATACCACGGAGTATTACATTTTCAAGTTCCCGAATATTGCCTGGCCAATCATATTCTTCTAAAATAAACAAGGCCTCTTCACTAATTTCTAAGATATTTTCGCCTTGCGCATGTTTTTTTAGGAAGAAACGGGACAACACATCAATATCTTCTTCACGTTCGCGCAGGGGCGGCATGGTAAGCTCAACAACTTTTAATCGATAATACAAATCTTCCCTAAAATCGCCACTTTTAATAGCGCCCTGCAAATCCCGGTTTGTGGCAGAAAGGACACGAACATCTATTTTTTTTGTTTTCACCGAACCAAGCCGTTCAATCTCCTGGGTTTGTAAAACACGTAAAAGCTTAGCCTGCAAATTAACGGACATTTCGCCGATCTCATCTAAAAAAATTGTACCGCCCGAGGCCAGTTCAAACTTGCCTTCTTTTGTTTTATTTGCCCCGGTAAAAGCGCCGCTTTCATAACCAAATAATTCTGATTCCAAAAGGTCTTTGGGGATGGCGCTGCAATTGATCGCCACAAAAGGCTTATCCGCGCGGCGGCTGTTTTTATGTATGGCCTGTGCAATCAATTCCTTGCCTGTGCCATTTTCGCCAAGGATAACCACCGAGGCATTTGTCGCGCTTATCTTGAAAGCAATTTTTAAGATTTCAAAAAGTTTTTTACTGTTACCGATAATTTCATCACATTGAAAATTTTTACGTAAATCCTCAAAACGCAGGTTGGCCTCATCGATCAGTTTTCCTTCCAACGTGCTTATTTCCTGGGAAATATCCATCCCCTGGACAATTTGCCGGGAAAAAGACATCAGGAATTTTAAGTCCGCTTCATTAAAACTTTGTTCGCTGTTTCGGCGGTCCAGGTAGACTGCGCCTAGAACTTTTGATTCGGTGAGTAATGGTACGCACAAGGCCGACTTAATCCCCAAATTGATAACACTGTGCGCTTCAAAAAGGGAAATATTTGTTTCATCGTTATCAAGGTTCACAGGCTTGTTCCGGTCCATAGAACGGGTTATAACTGACATGCTCATTTCTTTTGCAGACTGGTCTTCATCAGGATTCATATTACGTGAAAAGGTATGTTTAACCTGCCCTTCTTTATTGGTCAAAATGATAAAACCGGCATCCGCTTTTAGCTCTTTTACAATAGTTGAGATCGCTTTTTACATCAATTGCTGCATTTCCGTAATGGATGTAAAAACTATCCCGGAAACAAAGAGCACTTCAAAACGCTTTTTCTCTTCCTGATAATATGCTTGTAATTTTTGGGACTGCTCCAGACCATTGAGCATTTTTTTACTTTCACCGATTAGCCCCTGGTTTAGCTCCATCCATTTTTTAAAGAGACGATCAAGATATTTTTGGGCGTCGCCAGAAGCATTTTCTTTTTTAAGTTGCGATGAAAGCGCCATAAAAAGAGAAGAAATTTGGCCTACTGATTCACTGTTCAGTTCATTGAATTTTTTTTGGATTTCGTTAAGGTTGTCCATTGCCCCCTCAAGAATGGAAAAATATAAATATGTAGTTTTAAAGAAGTAATCCTCGGCAAATCTATGTTAAATTGTAATTTAATGCCACGAATTAAACAATTAAGTCAAAACAATCTTAAAACAATTTTACATAATTATATAACCCAGTTTAATTTGCACCTCGTAATTAACCGAACTTATCAAATCCGATGAATTTAAATTTATATAGGCAGGAAATGAAAACCCGTAAACTATATTACTTTCAGGTGACGAGATATATTCCGAACCAAAACCAATCATCGCCCTTTGCAATATTTCATCCTTCCCCTTTATTGAATATGTGTCTTTTAATTTAAAAATCTGGCCGGAAATTACCATATTTTTACGGGTAGAAAACAAAATATTATACCCGGAACTAAGATAAAAACGTAAGCCCGTCTCATCCCTGAAGAAATATTTTACCCCAAACATCGCCCCGTTGTAAGTAATATCATGGTTAAGCTCCCACTCATTTTCTGTTATAAATATCTGCGAATACTTGCCAAAACGTGCACCTAAACTAATCTGTGTCCTTTTATTAATTAAGTACGCAACAGACAAGGAAAAATTGAATGAATTAATCGTTCTCAACTCTTTTGCTTTCTCATAAAAACCGTACTCCGGGTCGCGTAGGGAAATAAAGGTCCAGACAGGCCTTCTATCATCCAGCGAAAATGGTGTGTGGCTAAAGGCTGCACTCACGGTCAGCGCATGCCGAATTAACTCTTTCTGGTCATAGAGATTTGCTTCAATTTTCTAATCCCTAATTTTACCCTGTACTTTGTCGATTAAAATTATACGTTTACTTTGGTCACTTTTTGGGTATGGGACTGTGGCATTTATATTTTGGAGGATTTCCAATGCCTCAAAATACCTGCCCTCATGATAGACGGTTTCGGCTTGTACAAGCTGTTTTTTTATTTGTTGCCGGGTATAAATAACAAAATTTATTTTTAGGTAATATGCCAGGTAATAGTTTTTTATCGCCTCACGATACGCTTGTGCATCAAACAATTTTTTAAACCGGGTAAAATATTTTACAGCGCTTGGCCCGCCATTAACATTTTTATATTGCAGTGCATAAGCAACATATTGATTTCCTAGAAGGCGTACTTTCTCATTAGTCAACTTGTCCAACCTTTTCATTGTCTGGATAAAATGTTGGCAATTTGATTGTACCTGTGCAAGATTAGATGCACTTTCATCCGTTGATTTTGATATTTCCTGCCCGGAGATTTTTCCAGTAAAAAACTCATCTATTTCATCAAAATTAAAACCGATCATTAGCGTGTCAAGATGACTTAAATCGTTCAAGGAGATATCTTGTGCATTGGCCGTTATGTACAAGAATAAAAAAAGGAATATGAAAGGCCGGACATGGTTCATGATAAATTTTCCATTTAATGCTAATAATCTTACGGCCTATAAATAGAACGTTAATTTAATAAAAAACAGCGGACTATCCAATTTATCCAAAAGTTAATTTACACACCCTGCCCTAAATGTTAATAGTTTTTATTTGGGTAATTTATAAGCTAAATTAAACAATCTATATTAAACGAATAGAAAATATGAATTCAAAAAATGGCAAAACAAAGCCCGACAGACAGTATCGTTTTATTGTAGTCATCTTCTTAATTATCGCTACACTGATGATCTCCAGCGCGGTGCTTGAGTTGCAACAAAGTAAAAAAGAACTGTTCCAACTGATGACCAAACAAGCACATTCCCTTTTGGAATCTTTAATAATCGCCTCACAAAACTCGCTGCATGCCACAGCTTATCTTGATGACCTGACCGAAGAGCGGTTATTAAATAACGCCGGCCTGGTCAAAAGAATGTATGAAAAAAACCAAATTTCAAATAAAATATTGACCGAGCTAAGCGATCAAAACAGAACCTTTAGGGCCCTTATTTTTGATAAGCAGGGAAACAAAATCTATTCGAGTTATCAGGAAAAAAGGACTGAGCAACCCGCGAAACACGATCCCCGACAAATTTTACAACCCATATTTAAAGGCGAGCAAGACACCTTAATGATTGGTTATAAACAGGCCCGCTTTGCCCCGGGCTACCGTTTTGCCGTTGCCTTGGCCGCACAAAACCGATCGGCCATTGTGATAAACATTGCGGCAGAAGAAATGCTAAAATTTAAACGGGATATTGATTTTGGCGCGTTAATCCGCAAGGTGGTTAAAGAAAACCCACAAATTTTATACATCGCCCTGCAAAGCCCGGAAACAATCCTTGCCGCATCAGGCGCTATCCGCCAATTGGATGGTATCGAACAATCTGCATTTTTACAAAAAGTCATCGAAGATTCTTCTTTTGCCACACGCACTACACCGTTTGAAGAAAGTGAAATATTTGAGGCCGTGCTGCCTTTTGCCAATAGTGGCGAGATAATCGGCCTGTTCCGTCTTGGCCTTTCCCTGGAACCGGTCCGGGAAATAAACGACCGGATTTTTCGCCGGATGATAATTATAACCCTTATCCTGATTGCCATCGGGTTTGTTTTGTTTGTCTATATTTTTACACGAAAACGGCTTAACGTTTTACAAAAAGAGTACAGCGTCGTCGAGACATATTCCGGCAGTATCATCGATAATGTAAGCGATGCCATTATTGTTTTGGACAGACTTTCCGGCATCAAGATTTTTAACGCGGCAGCTGAGAAACTTTTCGGGTTAAATAAAAAGGATGTCCTTAACCGGGATTTGGAAAAAATATTTTCGCAACCGGAATGCCTGGCGTTGTTAAAAGAAGAATCCGTACTAAAACAGATGAGCTGTAAAATTGGCAAACACCAAAAAGACTTGCTCGCTTCCAAAAGCAGTTTTTTAGACCAGGATGAAAATGAAAACACGATTTTGGTGATCCGTGACCTGACCGAACAAAAACAGATGCAAGCACAATTGGAAAGGCAGCAACGTTTAACGGCCATGGGCGAGTTGGCCTCGGGCGTGGCGCACGAAATCCGCAACCCGCTTAACACGATCGGTACAATCGTTCAGCAATTGGACAAGGATTTTGAGCCGGTCTCGGAAAAAGAAGAATATCATGAGCTGGCCGGCCTGGTTTATAACGAGGTAAAACGGATCAATGAAACGGTGCAGGATTTTCTGCGTTTCTCCCGACCCGAACCGGTACAGCCTACACATTTTTTGATCTCCGATTTATTTAAACACCTCGAACGGCAGTATAAGCCGGCCATGGAATCAAAACAGATCCGTTTAGAAATTTTCTTAAACTGGCAAGGTGAGGTTTTTTGGGACAACCGGCAGATGAAACAGGTTTTTATCAACCTGATCCAAAACGCCATGGATGCCATTGGGGAAAACGGCCACATTTCGATTAGCGTAAATGCCAAGGATGAGAAGCTGCAGATCCAAATAAAAGATGATGGCCCGGGCATGCCCGAAAATATCCGTACAAATATTTTTAACCTCTATTTCACCACAAAAGCCGAAGGAACAGGCATTGGCCTGAGTATCGTGCAGCGTATAATTTATGAGCATGGCGGCGTTATTTCGGTTGAGAGCGAACCGGGACTGGGAACTGTTTTTACGGTTCAACTACCCATTTTGGTTTAAAAATCTTTAATCTATTTTCTTCTACTTTAGCAGCACCAACTTTTTTGTAAGGGAAACCGCGCCTGCCTGCAAGCGGTACAGGTACAAACCGCTGGCGAGGTTACCTAAATTAAAAGTAAGTTTGTAATTACCGCTATTTTTAGTTTCGTCCAATAAGGTTTTTACCTTCTTGCCGCTGATATCGTACAAATTTATCTGAACATGTTCTTTTTGGGGAACAGAAAAATCTATGCTGGTTTGCGGGTTAAAGGGGGTGGGGTAGTTTTGGCTAAGGGCGAATTGAACAGGATGTGTAATTTCTGTTTCCTCTATCGGGACAGGGTTGTCGAAGTCAAACATTTTTACTACTAGGTCAGTAGTACCCCAACCTTGGATATATGAAATTACAACTCTCTTACCTTTTAGAATTACTCTTCCATTAAAAGATAAATTTTCAGGTTCAATAGGGGCAATTTCAAAATTATCACCAATCCGTATTAAATTAGAGTCATAACGCTGCCCCATAATTTTACCACGATTATAAAAAGTACTGTCTTTTTCATCCCAAACAATTAGAAGAAATCCATCCGAATTAAGTGACATTGATGCACTACCACCTCTAAATGGTATATTGTTCACTTTTAATGTTTGCTGAGTTAAACCATCAAATCCCACAACCGATAGAAATAGATTACGATCATATCCATTATTTGAAATATATTTTCGATAACAACTTAAAAAACGGTTTTCACCATGGATTATAATCTCATCGTTTGAATAACCCAGAGTATCAGAACTAACAGGGAAAACAGAAGATTGCGGTACAAGGTTTTTATCAAAAATCCGGCCATAAATAGCACTGGAATCATTCTCTAAAATCACATTCCAAGTCAAAGGAAAATGCTCAAAATCATCACGAATATCCACATGCAGGGCGCCGGCAGATTTATATGAAGTATCCGCCAGATTACTATCCTTTATTGCCAAATAGTCTAGATTCTCATTAATATTTAAAATTTTACCCATCAACAATGCATACTCCTGGTTATCTGCCCAACCCACAAAATAGAGGCTATCATTAATAAAGGCGACATCCGGGCCAGTTCTTACATTATCTCGAATATCATAATTGACTTTTTTTGAATAAAAAACAAAGTCCCTATTATCATCAAGAACACTACTAAGAATAAAATCATTAAAACCAGTTGGCCAGCGCCATGCTGTACTTATAATACTATTCCTCACATCTATACTTGGCTGGCCCGCTGAAAGAGTTGAAGAAATATTGGTCATTTTACCAACAATAGTATTATTTGAATCTATAGAAACAACGTTTGGGTAGCCGTTTTTATCCACAAAGAATATTTCATAATTTTTTGTAAGATTATTATAGGCTAAATCTTGAAATTTTATATTCTTAATCAGTAGAGTATCAATTACTCGTGTAAAACAAATAGTAATTGAGAAAAGAATAAAATAGTATATTTTCATCTTGGAATCCTTTGCCATTTAAAAAGAGGGAGAAAGTCCCCCTCTTTACTTGTGTTTTATTTACTTATTTTAGCAGCACTAATTTTTGTGTTAATTTTTGAATACCTGTGGAAACAGAAATATAATAAACACCTGCAGAAACAGAATTGGCATTCCACTTAAATTGCTGCATCCCGGAATTTAAGTCCTGGTTCTTATAATAAACACGTACACCTAATTGATTAAAAATAGCTATTGCCACTTTTGATTTTTCAGGTAAATAAAAACTAATATTTGTTTCCGGGTTGAATGGATTGGGATAAGCCGGATACAATGTGAATTTATCAGGCGTCGCAATCTCCTCTATATCTACTTCCGGTGTTTGCCGGCTATTTACCCCTCCGGCCTTTGTTGACGCACTGTTTGATTTTGCCGATTCATTGCCAGCCAAGTCAAAAGCGCTCACCCAGTATTTTACAATAGGATCAAACCGGCCATTGCCAATAGTGATTCCATTATCAGTATAAGTGGTTGCCCCGGAAGAAACGGTTGTTAAAAGGATTGTGGAGCCGGAACCAACTTTTTGATAAATTTTATAACCACTTAAGTCTGCCTCTGTATTAGCATCCCAATGTAAAGTAGGGCTTTGTCCAACAGAACCGCTTATATACAAATTAGTTGGGATATCCGGGAAAACCGCTTCAAGGGCCTTACGCATATTAACCCGGCCATAACCGGTGTGACTGTTCCAACCGTTGGCATCATCCGGATACAAGGCTTGATCAATTTTATCCGTACCTTCTTTTAAGATTGAATAAACATCTTCATTGGGGTCCTTTGCAATAATAAGGCTAACTAAGCCCGAAACAATGGGCGCCCCGAACGAAGTTCCTTTCACTAGCTTCGGATTTAAATTTCCATAAGTTGCAACCCATATATCCCATGACGGTGCAGAAAAATCAATAAAATTACCATAATTATATTCACTAACAAAAACTTCGGTTC
>JAJRVW010000112.1 GCA_024277115.1 Calditrichota bacterium | reverse complement strand
GAAGGTTGTTCTTATAATACATACGTGTAAAGGCGCGTTGTTTTTTAAACCCTAAAGAAATTAACCAGTTGTAAAAATCTATTTTCTCTGCCGGGATATCAATTACAACAGCTTTACCTTTAAACTGTACAAAAGATATCGTACGATTTTTTTTGCACTTTCCAGGGAATCCGCATTTAGCGGGCCAAGTTGTGTATAACTTCTTCCATCACGCCCAAAAATAAATGCCCCCACGGTATTTTGGGTATTTAGTAAAAATGCATACCCCGGATACGAGCGTTGCAGCCCTTTGAGTATATCCGGCCTTTTGTAACCAATAGCCGTATAATCTTTTTCAATTACAGAATTGATGTTTTCACCCTTAACAGGCAGCACATTTAGGTCATGTTTCTCATTAATAACCCAGATATTGTCTGATACCATACGATAGATTTCACACGCATCACGAAAACCAATTTTTTTATAGAATGGGCGACCGGCAGGAGTAGCGTCTAATTTCACTACAGGTATATTCTCGATGGTACTTAGCGCATGGTTGAGCAATGCTTTGGCAATACCTTGCCCTCGGTAGCTCGTATCAACCAGCATCATGCCAATCCAGGCAAGCTGACCATCAAAAAGAAGGGTCACCACCGTTCCAATAATTTGATCTTTATTAACAGCCGCAAAGGCGTACCCCGGTGTATGACGTAATAACATCGACCAATCTTTTTCAGTCTGGTTCCAGCCTTCGGCAATACTTAAACGCATGGCAGCAGAAATATCATCACCATGCATTACACGTATTTTTACAGAATTAGTATCAATTATTTTAACCATTCATCTAAGTTTTCCTTTACAAAAAGATCATCATTCAAATCCGGATAGCTTTTATACACCCGATCGATCTCTGCAGCTTGCGCGGCGGTTAAAATTTCGGAAGGGTTAAGAGTGAGCAGATTTTCCAAAAGTCCCTGTTTGCGTAAAATTTCATGCAGGCCAACAATGCACCCTTTAAAATTATTTGCCGCATCAAAAAAGGCCGCATTACTATCGGTAACCATTACACCTTCACGCAGCAGGCCAGCTGTCTGGTCAGTTGTTGCATTATGGATCCGCTTTAATAATTCCACGGCTTTTTTTGCCCAAACAGACCAATGCCCCAACAAGCCGCCTACAATTCTTTTCGAAGCTTTTTTTTGATCGCCCCCAAAATTAAATTCGGTCAACAAGTCAGCAACGATGTTATCATCGTTTCCGGTATATAAAGCGATGTCCTTTGCCCTGCCCGATTCTATTACAGCGCGGACAACATCCAATGTTTGGTAGCGGTTAAAAGGCGCCATCTTAATAGCGACTACATTTTCGATTTGTGCAAAACTACGCCAAAAGTCTACATCGAGGATGCGCCCACCCACAGCAGGTTGCAGGTAAAAACCAATCAAAGGCATATTTTCCGCCACGGCCTTACAATGCTCAATAATTTGAGAATTGTTTTTTCCCTTAAAAGCCGCAAGACTAATCAAAACAGCGTTATAACCTAAGTCTGCCGCAAGGCGTGCTTCTTTTTGTGCCTGCTCCGTTTTACCGACCACACCGGCAATTTTTAAAACCGCCTTACTCTTTTTTTCTGTAAACGATTCACATTCCTCAGCGGCGAGTTCTAATACCGGTTGTAATAAGTCAATACCGGGGTTGCGTATCTCAAACTGGGTTGTATGCACGGCTACAGCAACGCCCCCTGCGCCGGCATTAAGATAATAACGAGTCAGGGCACGTTGTCGTCTTTCATCCAATTTTCGTCGCCCGGTAAGCGCCAGAGGATGGGCCGGTATTACGACCCCTTTTTTTAATAGCGCAGAGACATCTCCGCCCAATTGTGGTAATTTGTTCATTCTTAAAAAATTCCTGTTTAATATTTTCCATCGCGTACTTCAAAATGTGTCGGTTTATTTAGAAGTTCCTTCTCCCGGTTAACCCAATCGGCAATCCAATACACAACCTGCTCTAAAGAAATTTTAGGATAACCGAACAACCGGTGGGCATGGGTCGCATTATTTAGCAAAGCCGTTTCTGATTCAGTTCCTGTAAACAGCGCTTTTTTATTCATTATTACCGCAAATTTTTCTGCAACCTGGCGTACGGAAAAAGTCTCCGGGCCGGTTATATTTAAAATCTTTGCCGGACTCTGAACATGGTTAAAGGCCTGGATTGTCATTGCATTGGCATCCCCCTGCCAGATAATATTGGCAAAACCCATTTGCAAGTCTACAGGCAGCTCATTTTTAATTTTATAAGCTATGTCCACCAAAACCCCATAGCGCATTTCAACCGCATAATTAAGACGGAGAATTGCTACCGGGGTATTATATTTTTTACTGCCATATTCAAACATACGTTCGCGCCCCAAGCAGGATTGCGCATACTCCCCGGATGGCATGGGCATATCCGTTTCCAGCGATCCGCCCGATTTTATATCCACAAGAGGATATACACAGCCTGTAGAAAAGGCCACGATCCTGGAATTCCTAAATTTCTCGGCCACCATGGCCGGCAGGTACGAGTTTACCGCCCAGGTCAGCGCCAGGTTATCCTCCGAGCCAAACTTCATTCCAGCAAGAAAAATGATATTTTTAACCTGTGGCAGACTGTCAAGAAAGTCTGGCTCCATCAAATCGCCTGCAATGGTTTCAACCCCCAACGCTTCAAGTTGCTTTTTTTGTGTTTTATCGGAAAAACGCGAAACGCCAATTATTTTTTTTTGAACACCCGCTTCTTTGCAAGCCCTGCCAACCATTGTTGCTAAAGAGGGCCCTATTTTTCCGGCAATGCCTAAAAACAGAAAATCGCCATCAAGATTTGCAACGGTTTCTACTACCTCCTGCGACGGACGGGAAAGCAGTTCTTCCAATTGCGCCAGGTCTGTTATGTTTTTTGGATAGTTCTTATTCATAGGATTCTTTCGACCATTTTATAATTATGTTTTTATAGAGCTCAACTGCTTCTGAAATCTTTTCTATATAGCAAAACTCATCCGTCTGATGGGCTTGCCGCGGTTCACCAGGGCCTAAAATAATTATCGGGGCATTTGGATAAGATTTTTTAAGGATGGAGGCATCTGTTACATAGGGCAGGGTCAACCTCTCTTTTTGCTGGCTCTTTTTGCATACTTCTAATACGGTTGCTATAAATACGGATTCGGGCATTGTTATAACCGGTTCCAGATCAACTATGGTTTCCAGGTAAACTTTATCGCCCAGTATTTTTTTTAAATGGCTCAATACATTTTTATTGCCAAAAGCGGCTGTTGTACGGGCATCGATTGAAAACTGTGCATTATCCGGTACAGAGTTGGGGTTCATACCACCAGACATAAGCCCTACATTTATTGTTGTGGCACCAAGCCATTCATCCTTAACATCCCATTTTATATTTTCTATTGATGTAATTGCCCTGGCTGCTTTATAAATGGCGTTCTCCCCGTCATCTGGCATTGAAGAGTGCGCCGTAACGCCGCGACTAACAGCATTAAGCAATAATGCGCCCTTATGGCCAATTGCAGGCATATTTGATGTTGGCTCCCCAACAACAATCGCCGAGGCGCTACCAAGATTAGCATCCGGGTGATTGGCAAGTTGCTGCATCCCTTCACAAAAATTTTCTTCACCGGCAGTTAAAATAAGGCGGATGCCACCAGCAATTGTCTCATTCTCGAGAGATTCTATGGCCGCACAGATTAATGCCGCCACACCGGATTTCATATCCGATGCCCCTCTGCCGTACAGCTTACCATCATCAATCGTTGCCTGGTAAGGACGGTAGCACCAAGGGCTATCGCCCAAAGGGACCGTATCGAAATGACCGGTTAAAATGATGGGAGGCTTGTCTTTAGAAAGGCCTTTTTCTGCTATTAAATGCAGCCTGCCTACGGCCATTTCATAATAAGAAATTTCAAATCCGTGATCTAAGAGAATATCACCGCAATATTTGGCTATCTCTGCTTCGTTCCCAGGTGGGTTGCAAGAGTTGAAACCGATGAGTTTTTGAGTTAATTCGAGCGCTGTAAAATTCAAGGAAAACTATTCCTGGATTATGTTTAAAATATATCTGCCCTTTAATTACAGGTTATAAGGCTTCATCTAGTAACCAAATTTGGATAAGATTAAAACTCCAAATCAAATGAAAACATTTGAATATCATTTAGAATCCCGAAGTCACGATAGGCATAATCAATATTAACAGTGGTGAAACCAAAAGAGTATTTTAGCCCTAGTCCAACAGATAAACCGCTTTGGTCAATCTCGTCTCGCCCCGCATCGGCATACCACGTATTGTATCCACTTCTTAAACTAAACATATTATTAAAAACATATTCAACACCCAGGTTCATACTTTGATAATTATTATTGGGGACCAATGCATCTAAAGCAAACAGGAGGTTACTGTTACCTTCGCCTTTAAGCGCATCCCAACTAACCCCGAAGCGAAAAATGAGCGGTAAGTCGAATTCCTCTGTCCCTAAGTTGGCATTAATGTTTGGGTTATTACCTTCCTGGGCATATCGATCGTGTTGAACAAGTAAATCATTCCCCGACATCTGCATCTTTGTACCATAATTTGAGATGCTCATACCTATTTTCATTTCATCAAATTCAGTCGTATATAGGGTTCCAATATCAAGGGCAATGGCGCTTGCAGAGCTTTGGGAAATAAATTCCTCTATATATTTTGCATTAAAACCTATTGAGAAACGATCTGTTAAATTAAAACCATAACTCACGCCAAACGCATAATTTCCTGCCGAGAAGAACCCGTTTTCTATGCCATCGGGAAAACTCTCATTTGTGATTTGCATATCGTCCATGGAAAGAAACATGGCATTGATGCCCAAAGAACCATAATCACCAAAAGGCAGTACTGCGCCAATAAAATTATAACTTATATCAAGAAGCCATTTTGACTGGTTAAAAAAAGTAGAGAACTTATCTATACGTGCAATACCCGAAGGGTTCCAATACATTGCGACGGGCCCTTCGGCGATGGCAACATAAGCGCCTCCCATCCCTACTGCCCGGGCCCCGGTTTCTATTGCCAAAAAATTCGCCACGGTTGTCCCTACTTTGGTTACCTGTGTAAACCCTGATGAGCTACAAAGAATCAGGACAGTCCAAATCAATACTATTTTTTTCATTACAAACCCTTTCAAATCATTACAAAATCGAATGAAGGTAACATGATATTATTTTATGACAGCAAATTTTCCTGTTTTAATGCCTATGCCCGGTGCATCAATATGATAGATATAAACACCAAAGCCTATCTCAAGACCATCTTTTGTTTACATGTCCCAAACCTGTGTCCCATCAACAGTGGACACAACATCTCTTTCTATTGTATCTATATGCTGTCCGGCTATGTCAAATATGCGTATTGTGCATCGTGCGGGTAGATGGGTAAAATGAAGTTCGCGCGGGCCCCGGCCATTTGCAAAAGGATTGGTGCGTTCCCAACTATTACTTACCACATAAGGGTTAGGAACAACCTTTATTGTTTTCATTTCAGCTTTTGCTTCTTTTTTATCTACCGATTCCGCGATGGTGGTAAACTCAAAAACATCACGCGACAAAGCCGGTTTTATTGTTCTTAAATAAAGTATATCGCCCGGGCCGGGATTTGTCGTATCTGCAACGTTTGTACTAATGCCCAGTTTTAGCTGCCACGTGGTAACCAGGTTT
>JAJRVW010000111.1 GCA_024277115.1 Calditrichota bacterium | reverse complement strand
GCCCCCGCGCCCCTGTTTTTGCTTCGCAAAACAGGGAAAACTGTTCGGTCCTTTCAGAACCAAACAGAAAGGATAATTGGAGAGAAAAAGAACAATTAGTAAATAAAATACTGTAAACCTATTTCAGGACTTGACAATTTTTAAATCATAAATATTATAGATCTCATACTTTACATGCCCGGCTTTAGTTAGCTCAATTGTCCAGAATGTTCCTGAGTCCTTGGCAACAGGTTCTAAACTATTGCTCTCACATGCAAAGAAGAGACTAAAAAACAATAAAAGAAATATTTTCTTCATAAAAGCCCTCTATTCTTGTGGGTTTATAACGGGGTGACCTAAAGATATAAAAACAGAAGGTTTAACACAATAAAAAAACCCTGCCAAACGACAGGGTTTTTGAAGAATAAGATTATAACTCTTTTACAGCTTTTACCATTTCGGTAACCATGCCTTTGGCATCGCCAAACATCATCATGGTTTTATCATCATAGAACAACTCGTTATCCTCACCGGCAAAACCTGTGGAAAGGCTGCGTTTTACAATCATTACGCGTTGGGCCTTATCACAATCCAAAATAGGCATGCCATAAAGCGGGCTGTTCTTCTTATAGCGCGCTGCGGGATTGATTACATCGTTGGCGCCAATGACCAAAGCAACATCTGTATCCGCAAAATCATCATTGATCATATCCATCTCAACCAGTTTTTCATACGAAACATTGGCCTCGGCCAGCAGAACGTTCATGTGGCCCGGCATACGCCCCGCAACCGGGTTGATGGCGTAACGTACCTTAATACCGCGTTCTTCCAATAAATTGGCGAGTTCTTCCAAAACATGCTGTGCCTGGGCAACGGCTAAACCATAACCCGGTACAATTATAACTGATTCCGCATTGTCAAAAATCATAGCTGCATCTTCCGCAGTGTAGCGTGTAACTGTTTTTTGTTCCCCGCTGCCAGCCGCGGAGGTGCCGCCTTCTACACCCACAGCGCCAAATAAAACATTGGCCAGCGAACGGTTCATGGCAACACACATTATATTTGTAAGAATAATCCCGGATGCACCGACAAGCGCCCCGGCAATAATCAAAACATTATTAGTCAATACAAAACCAGTGGCACAGGCGGCCAAACCAGAATATGAGTTTAACAACGAAATCACAACCGGCATATCCGCACCGCCAATGGGGATTACCGAGGTTACACCCAATATGGCCGCAATGACCACAATGGCAATCAGGTAAGCTTGAAAGGTAGATTCCATCTCAAACATTACGCCCAATACAACAACCCCAACAAGAAGAATCGCATTTAAAACAGTTTGCCCTTTAAAAACAATTGGGGCGCCACGCATTATGCCTTGTAGTTTTGCATAGGCAATTAAACTGCCCGTAAATGTAACGGTACCAATCAGTAAGCTAAGAATCAGTGAAATAACAATATCCTCACCATTGATCACACCGTTTTGGTTGACATATTCAGAATATGCCACAAAAGTAGATGCGATACCGCCAAAACCATTAAACAAAGCCACAAGCTGCGGCATATCGGTCATCTCAACTTTTTTTGCCGCGATACCGCCAATAGCCGCGCCAATAATCATGCCGGCAATTATGTAGGTATAATCAAGAATACCCTGATCCAGCAAAGTAATAACCATGGCCAAAAGCATACCTACCAGCGAATACATATTTCCCGTACGGGCTGTTTTGGGCGAGCTTAGCTTTTTTAGGCCCAGAATAAATAAAACCGAGGCAATCAGATAAACAACATTCGTAATCGTTCCCATTATTTTGCCCCCTTCTTTTTATCTTTGGTGAACATGCCCAGCATGCGGTCTGTAACCATGTAACCACCCACAACATTTATGGTCGCCGTAATAACAGCCAGCATACCCAAAACAGTGGCCAGCATGGAGTGGCCTGTGCCGGTACTTAAAATAGCGCCCACAATCGTAATCCCGGAAATCGCGTTTGAACCGGACATGAGCGGGGTGTGCAGTAAAGGTGGTACTTTTGTTATCACCTCGAAGCCAATAAAAATGGCCAAAACAAAAATATAAATCGATATAAGAATCATTTCATTCATAATTTTTTCCTCTTTTTAATAAGAATTAAACCTACCTGGATTATAAAAACGGAAGGTCTAATTATCCCACTATTTTAGCAACCAGATTATTTACAATTTCACCATCCTTAACAACACAAGCGCCTTTGGTGATTTCATCTTCCCAATCGATCGTTTCAGCGCCAAAAATTAATTTAAAAAGATTGGTAATATTTTTAGAATACATTTGGCTGGAATGCACAGGGATTTCTGCAGGCAAGTTGGTAACACCTTCAATTATAACACCGTGCTTTTCAATTTTTCCTTTTTCAGTAACAGCAGTATTGCCACCGTTCTCTGCCGCGAGATCAATAATTACCGATCCCGGTTGCATTAATTTGATCATATCTTCAGTAATTAAAATTGGTGATGCTTTACCAAAAATCTGCGCAGTCGTAATGACTATATCTACTTTCTTTAAATTTTTTGCGATGGCTTCCTGCTCTTTTATCAGGAATTCATCCGATAGTTCTTTGGCGTAACCGCCTTCTGTTTCCGCATCTTCAGGCATCTCCATTTCAATAAATTTTGCGCCTAAACTTTCAACTTGTTCTTTTACGGCAATCCGTGGGTCAAAAGCAGAGACCCTTGCACCAAGCCTTTTGGCCGTTGCAATAGCTTGCAAACCAGCTACACCGGCACCTAAAACGAGTACATTGGACGGCGCAATCGTACCGGCGGCTGTCATCATTAACGGGAACATTTTACCCAGATAATTTGCAGCCATAAGCACGGCTTTATAACCCGAGACTGTTGCCATCGAACTTAAGGCATCCATACTTTGCGCCCGGGTAATCCTGGGAACAAAACCCATATCAAATGCCGTTGTTTTTCTCCCGGATAGCTTTCGAATGCCATCGGGATTTACGGTTGGGGCCAAAAATGTAATCAAAAATGAACCGTCTTTTAATAATTCGGATTCATGTTTCCCAAGCGTGGGATGCATTATTGGTGATTGTACTTTTAAAACAATGTCTGAGTCTGCATATAAATCTTTTGCTGCAACTATTTTTGCGCCCTGGTCAATATATTGCTGATCACTGAAGCCTGCTGCACTCCCTGCATCTTTTTCCACAAGAACCTCGTGGTTCAATTTTGTGATAACATTAAGCATGCTGGGAATAACAGAAACCCGTGTCTCATTAGGGGCAACTTCCTTTGGAATTCCAACTTTCACATGAGCCTCCCTTTAATTTTTAGATTAGTTAAGGATGTATTTTATAGAAAGATAATTTAGATTTTCAGGTAATTTACAAAATAGAAATCAAATAGTCCAAGCACGAATTAGTTTTATAAGAGAATAATTAAAAATAACAGCTCTGTACCTTCTGGTACAAAAAAAATATACTCGATCCGTACACTCATAGTTATTAGAACAAAAATTATATGCAACGTAAAGGTTTAAAAAACAAAAGGATATTATACTTATATAATAACTGGCATGCCAATTGATTTAATCCGTGTATATTTATTTATTAACCTGAGAGGAAAGCTATGAAGCCCTTATTAAATATTGGCCTGGCCTTTTGTTTTTGTTTTTTATTGATAAGCCCGTCCACGGCACAAATCCTTGTGATAAAAAAGCCGCATAAACCAAAAATAATAGTCGTAAAAACCTCCAAACCGGGTCTGGAATATACATGGATCGATGGGCACTGGATCGTTAAGAATAATAATTATCATTGGAAAAAAGGCCATTGGGTAAAAGCACGCAAGCATCATATTTGGATACCCGGACATTGGAAGGAAATGCGCAAAGGTTGGAAATGGATTCCCGGGCATTGGAAAAAATTGAGACGATAATAAACTGGATGCCACCGTGTTATCGATGGCATCTTTATTTACGTTTTAATGTAAAGCGTTCGCCAAGTTTGGTATATTCTGCCCCGGCCAAGCGGCCAACCGGGTTTAATAATTCGGTATTAATCCGCCCATTTTCCAACAGGCTATCTTTTATATGGAACATTACAATTTCACCAATGACTAAAAATCCTCCACCGGCCTGTGCCTTGCCAATCTCCAATACCTGTAAACGTTTGCACTCAAATGAAATGGGCGATTCCTTCACAAGAGGAGCGCTGACAATTTCTGCCGGAACGGCCGTAAGCCCGGATTGTAAAAATTCATCAACCTCCGGTGGAAATTCTGTTGCCGTCTCGTTCATTTCCTTTACAATAGCTTCGTTCACAATATTGATGACAAATTCACCGGTAGCCTTGATATTTTTTAAAGTGTCTTTTGCCTCACCATCGGTGCCGCGTCGTGTAGGCGAAAAGCAAATTGTTGGCGGATCGGATGTAATCCCGGTAAAAAAGGAAAACGGCGCCAAATTGTGAATACCATCCTGTGAAATTGTTGAAATAAAAGCGATTGGCCGTGGTAGAATACTGCCAATCATTAATTTATAGTTTTCTTTAAATGTCTGCTTTTTGGGATCAATTAACATAAATACCTTTTTATTTCATTTATCAATTTTTAATAAATTTAAATTTTTTACTCGAGTAAAATGTTTATAGTTGAAAGTATAGAGAGGTAAGTTATTGGAAATAGCGGTTGAAGCAATAAACAGGTCCGCCAGGGCAATTTGTTTATTTTGTTTTTTTAGTTCAATATAAATATCCGAGGCTATTGTGGAACATTTTGAATCAAATTGGAGAAGTTCAAAATCATTAAATATGTTAAGGGTAGTTTCTTTGTTTTTCTTATTAATTCCAACTTTAAGTTCAAATTCGCTAACAACAGAAATTGCAATATTTGACTTTTCAAAAATTTTATAAAAGACAGTCCTTGATTTATCTTTCTTTCTTAAATGGTCAATTATAATTGATGTATCGATTAAAACCCTTTGATAGTCCATTGATTTAAATATTCCCGTACATCTTTTAGGTTTTTTACTTCAGCATCCGAAATAACCGGCGCACTTAATAAACTAGCCCTTTGCCTTTCCCGAATACCTTTTAGCTTTACACTGTAAGGCAAAACAATCACTTCTGCTTGATCCGAGGGGAAGCTTTCCGGGATATTAATTGTTATTTTTTTATTTTTTATTTTTTTAATTTCTTTTATTGCCAACATAATTAATTCCTTTTGATATTAATATCAAAATAGAAAATTATTTTATTAACGACAAGTATTACAATTTCACTATAATCTATTAAAATGTAATACCCTAATGACCAGGATTATTCTTACTCATTCCAGCTAAACGGATAATTTGCATCATCTACATCATCGGCTTCGGCTGCAACATGGATCGGGCCAAAAGTATCCAACATAACCGCGTATTCAAACGTTTCTTTTGCACCGATCGAGCCCTCATATTTGCCCGGTTGCGGCCCATGAGGCAACCCCGAAGGATGAATGGTAACCGATCCGTCCGAAACGCCTTTGCGGCTCATAAAATCCCCTTCTACATAATAAAGGATTTCATCGCTGTCCACATTGCTGTGTGCGTAAGGTGCGGGGATAGCTTTCTCATGGTAATCAAATAATCGTGGACAGAATGAACAGATCACAAAACCCGGCCCGGCAAATGTTTGATGGATAGGCGGCGGCATATGGACTTTTCCGGTTAAGGGCATAAAATCTTTTATATTAAAAATCCAGGGATAATAATAGCCGTCCCAACCCACAATATCAAAAGGATGATGCGCCATAGTATACTCCTGCAAACCACGGAATGTACGCACCAGGATATTAAAATCACCTTGCTGGTCGATGGCATCTGTAAATTCCGGTACCCGGATATCGCGCTCACAAAATGGGGCATGTTCCAATAATTGGCCATGCTTGTTTAAATAATGTTTTGGCGGGGTTATCTCGCCAAAGGCCTCGATTATCAAATAGCGGGTTTCATTTGTTTCGTGGATAAGCCGATAAAGGGTACCACCGGGGATAACGATATAATCGCCTGCTCCAAATTTTAAGTTGCCAAACTGGGATTCTAAAACACCACTGCCCTGATGTACAAAAATGAGTTCGTAAGCGTGTGCATTACGATAGAAAAAATCGCCTTGTTCAGAAGGCCGTACTGTTGACATGATCACATCTTTATTATAGGCCAAAACCCTGCGTCCGCTCACCCAGTTGCCTTTTTGAGGAAACTTAAATGTCTCCAAATGGCGATGACGGTGCACCTCTTTTGTTTCCTCCCAACGGATTTCTTTTAAAGCTCCCATCGCTTTAACCTTTGTAGGTGGATGGATGTGGTACACATTGGAAGATACATCCGCAAAACCTTCTCTGCCAAAAAGCTCTTCGTAGGTAAGCTTACCATTTACATAATGTTGGGTGTGCCTTTTGGAAGGAATGCTTCCGTGTTTTACATAATAGGGCATATTTTTTTCCTTATTTTCTACACTGCTGCGGACACTAAACCCGTAAACATGATGGGGCTGTAAACGAATAGATACTTTGTTCCTCAGCATGGCAAGGGTGTAATTATTTTATAAAGTGCTTCAACTTTCCCAGCTTTTCAATTTTCAGTTCAATCGAATCGCCCGCTTTTAACCAACCTTCTGTATTTTCCGGGCGTAATTCTAAAATACAACCTGTGCCTACCGTACCGGAGCCGATCACATCACCGGGGAAAAGTGTAACACCTTGCGAAGCACGGGCAATCATCTCATAAAAACTATAATGTATGTCCGAAAAATTTCCATTGGATATTTGCCGGCCATTTTTATACGCGGTCATTTGCAGGTTGAACCCTTTGCCTTTTTCCATTTTTTCAAGTTCATCGGGCGTTACGATAAAGGGGCCAAGCCCTGTTGCAAAATCTTTGGATTTAGCCGGGCCAAGACCAACACGCATTTCTTTTCGTTGCACATCCCGTGCTGAAAAATCATTTAAAATGGTATAGCCGGCAATATAATCCGGGGCGTTTTCCACAGAAATATCTTTTCCTTCTTTGCCAATAATACAGGCGATTTCCAATTCAAGGTCAAGCTCATCCGTATAATCAGGCTTTTTTAATTTCGCATTATGGCCGATGAATACATTGGGATTGGAAAAATAAAAAACAGGAATTTCGTACCACTCGTCTATCACCTCTAAACCGCGCAATGCCCTTGCGGATTTTACATGTTGCAGAAAAGCATAAAAATCACGAAAAGTACACTGCCCTGTTGTTGGTGGATGGAAAATTATTTCAGATTCATCCAGGCCATGTTTTTGCAACTCTGTAAAAGACAAACGCCAAAGCTTTTGTTCGATCCTTTTTAATATTCCTGAGTTTTCATCCCAGTTTTCAAAAACAGTATCCAGTGATTTGGGAAACTCGATTGCCAAAAAGGTTGGATCAATCAACAAATCATCTATTTTGAAACCCAGGCGTTTTTGGGGATTATCATTTGTAGAAAAAGAAAATAGTTTCATCTATTTTACCCGTTTAGACGTAGTGACCGGACATCGTCCTGTCCCACCAATTATAAAAGCTAAATTTACCTTAATAAAATTATTATCCCGTTCTCAAAAAAAATTCTATACCTGCCTTGGTCCATTATAAAGGTCAGCCATGCCATGCTTTGGACAGAACGATGTCCTGTGCTACTTTAATTTCCACTCGTTGATTGGACGAAGACCATTCGATCCCTACAAATTCCCGCGTCGTTCTTGTTCGCGTTCGATGGATTCGAACAATGCCTTAAAATTACCTTTACCAAAACCCGTACAACCTTTGCGTTGGATTATCTCAAAAAACAGTGTCGGTCTGTCCTGAACGGGTTTGGTAAAAAGCTGCAACAAATAGCCGAACTGATCGCGGTCGACCAAGATGCCCAGCTCTGCCAATTTAGAAATATCTTCGTCAATTTCCCCTACACGGCCCGGCAACTCTTCATAATATGTCATTGGGACTTCCAAAAACTCTACGCCATTTTCTTTAAGCTGGCGCACAGTTTTAATAATGTCATCTGTATCAAGGGCAATATGCTGGATGCCGGGACCGGAATAATACTCAACAAACTCCTCAATTTGTGATTTACGCAAACCCGCCGCAGGCCTGTTAATCGGCATTTTTATCCGCTCATTTTCATTAGCAACAACGATGGAGCGCAGAGAGGTATACTCAGTAGCTACATCTTTATCATCAACGGTCCAAAAGCGTTTCCAACCAAATACCTCCTCGTACCAGGTAGCAATTTTCTGCATCTGGTCTTCCGGCTGGTTGCCCACAAAATGATCTACAAAATTTAGCCCGATCGGCTCCACATTAATTAACGATTCCTTTACTTCATACCCGGGCATGAAAGCGCCCTTATAATTGTCGCGCTGCACAAAACTATGCACCGTATCGCCATAGGTCTGGATTGTGGCCATGATGACTTCACCAAAGTCATCTTTTAAAACAGTTGGTTTCATCACCGTTTGTGCGCCCCGTTCCGTAACATATTTCCACGCAGCCTCGGCATCGTCCGTCCAAAAGGCCACATCTTTTACACCGTCACCATGTAAAACAAGATGTTTATTCAAATCAGATTCCACTTTATAAGGAGAAGAAAGGACAATCCGGATTTTATTTTGTTGCAATACATACGAGGCCTGCTCACGGTTGCCCGTTTCAAGCCCGGCATAAGCTATTAATTCAAATCCAAATTGTGTTTGATAAAAATGGGCGGCTTGCTTGGCATTGCCAACAATAAAATGGATATGGTCGGTTCCCATAAATTCAAAAGACTGGCTCATAAAATTTCTCCTCATTTAAAATTTTTTCGAATATACTAAAACTGCTTGATTTACAAAATCACAAAATAAAATGTTAGAATTTGATTAGATCAATATAATGATAAAATTTAACTTTCGTTTGTTCTTTCTGTTGATTATCTTATGTGATTCAAAGCACACTCTTGACCATTTCACTAAAACAACTACTTAATCTTTTTTCTTACCATAACCAAGGAGGCATATGTACTTTTTTAATGTTACTAAAACGTCTTTCACCATCCTGTTTATGTTGTTTACCTTATTTGCAACAAGCTCGCTTTTTGCACAAGGCGTAACAACCGCTGCCATGAACGGTATCATCACAGATGTGGATGGCGAACCACTTCCCGGCGCAAATGTTGAAGCTGTGCACGAAGAAACAGGCACGCATTATGGCGCTGCAACACGCTTAAGCGGCACATATAATATCCATAACATGAAGATTGGCGGGCCATATACGATTACCGTCACTTATGTTGGTTTTAAAGACCAAAAAGTTGAGAATATCTACCTCAGCTTGGGTAATGATTTGAATATGAACTTCACCCTCTCCGAAGATATTGAAAGTACAACGGCCATTGTTATCACTGCCGAGCAGGACGAAGTTATGAATGCTACACGTACTGGCGCTGAAACAAATGTAACCCCCGAACAAGTTGCACAGATTCCTTCCATCAAACGTAGTACCCGCGATTTATTTAAGCTGGACCCTCGTAGTGATGGCAATTTTGCCTTCGGCGGAACCAACTGGCTCTACAACAATATTTCTGTGGATGGTTCTTATTTCAACAACCCTTTTGGCCTCGATGACCCTGCCCCCGGCGGCCAATCCAATGCCGAACCAATCCCGTTTGAATCCATCGAGCAGGTACAGGTTTCTGTTGCCCCTTACGATGTACGCCAGGGTGGGTTTACGGGCGCTGGTATAAACACAGTTACAAAAAGCGGTACAAATATCTGGAAAGGTTCTGTTTACAGTTTTACACGTAACGAAAACTTTATTGGCGACCAGGTTCGCGGTGAAACGGTTTTAAACCCAAACCTTTCATTTAACCAGTCCGGTTTTACCGTTGGCGGCCCAATCATCAAAGACAAACTCTTCTTCTTCTTAAATGGTGAGATCGAACGACGCGAAGACCCGGGCTCTAATTTTACAGCATCACGGAATGGCTCAACAGGTTCTACAGTTTCTCGTGTTGATGCTGCAACTATGGACAAAATCCGCCAGCGTATGATGGATGTTTATGGGTACGACCCGGGCAAATACGAAGATTATATCAATGAGACAAAAAATAACAAACTGCTGTTAAAACTGGATTGGAATATAGACCAGCACAACACGGCAACATTCCGTTGGAATATGCTCGATGCCTCGCGCGACTTGCCACCGCACCCAATCGCTATAAGCTATAACGGTACCGGTCGCGGGCCAAACGAAAGCAGCCTGCCTTTCCAAAAAGCGGGTTATGCCATTAATAATGAGCTAAACTCTTTTGCATTTGAACTAAACAGTAACTACACCGCTTTCTCCAACCGCTTTTTTGCCAGTTACAACCGCTTCCGCGATTTCCGTGATCCGTTTAGCGAGCCATTCCCTACTATCGAAATCGGGCAGGATGGTGTAACTTATACAACCCTTGGCCATGAGCCATTCTCGATTAATAATGTACTGGACCAGGATGTATTGCAGTTTACAAATAATTTTAGTTATTATTTAGATGACCACGTAATTACCGCCGGTTCTACCTTCGAGAAGTTCCGTTTCAACAATTCATTTAACCTTTTCTACAATGGCCTGTTTGGTTTTAACACCTGGCCAGGCGGTTCTACTTTTGAATCGGTTGATGCCTTTTTTGCCGCAACCGATCCGAATTTACCGGACAGTTTAAGGACAGATTTCAGGTCAATGATTGGAAGCGGCCCATATAAAGAAGATGTAACAGATGTTGGCCAGCTTGCTATTTACGCCCAGGACGAAATGATCCTAAATGAAAACGTAAACCTGACAATTGGCTTGCGTGTCGATGCCCCGATTTATTTAAACGACCTGACATCAAACGCTTTCTCAAAAAGTTTTACATTCCTCGATGGGGATTTTAAAGACGAAATTATTGACGCGGGTAAATTGCCGGATACACAATATTTGTTTTCCCCACGTGTAGGGTTTAACTGGGATGTAACCGGAAACCGCTCAACCCAGGTACGCGGCGGAACCGGTATTTTTACAGGCCGCCTGCCATTTGTTTGGATTGGAAACCAAATGGCCAACCAGGGGCCGGCAGCAAAATTTTATTCGTTTGACATCAACTCTACAGTCGAAGATTTCAAATGGCCGCAGGTTTTTAAAACAAACTTAGCTGTCGATCATCAACTTCCCTTCGGTATTCTTGGTACAGCCGAATTTATCTATGGAAAAAACATTAACTCCATATTTGTCCGTAATGCCAACCTGGCCGCCCCAGTAGGCACCATGGCACAGGATGGCCGTTTACGTTGGGACCCTGCAGCAAACCGTAAAAACGATATTGGCGGCGGCGGTATGTATGTTCTTGATAATACCGACTTGGGCTATAACTTTAACGCAACCATCCAATTGCGTAAAAACTTTGACTCTGGCTTAAAGACTACTTTTGGCTATAACTATTTAGAAGCCAAGAACACCCATACATCTACAGAAATCGCCTTTGCATTATGGGAAGGCAACGCAACATCCAACAACCCCAACAAACCGGAATTAAGTTATTCCCAATTTGGCAGCCGCCACCGTTTTGTCTTCAGCTCTACCTATACAAAACAATGGGATAGCAACCTGGCCACACATTTTGGCCTTTTTGCCGAAGTTGCCGAAGGAAGCCGCTTCTCGTATGTTTATGCCGGCGATATGAACGGCGACGGGGTTCGTGGCAATGACCTGTTTTATGTCCCGAAAAACAAAAGCGATGTTACTTTTGCAACAGGGGGTGATTTAACACCTGACCAGCAATGGGACCTGTTGGATTCCTTTATCAAACAAGATACTTATTTGAACGACAACCGTGGTAAGATTACTGAGCGTAATGGTTCGGTTGGCGAGTGGTTTACAAACCTTGATTTACGTGTATTGCAGGATTTCCGGATGGATTTCTCAGGTAAATCGCATGCGTTCCAACTAAGCCTTGATATTTTAAATGTTGGCAACCTGCTTAATTCCGAGTGGGGCGTGCGTACCCTCGCCGGCTCATCTGCAAAAGCGCCGGTTGAGGTTGTTTAAGTCGATGAATCAGGAAATGCAACTTACAAGGTAAGCGGAAATTTAAAAGATACTTCTGTTGATAATATCGGCATCGTTTCCAGATGGCAAGTTCAACTTGGCTTAAAATATTTCTTTGAATAATTAATGAGCTGTCATTCTGAATTATTTTTAACGAAGAAGCCTATATTTTAAAATATGGAAATGCTTTGTGTTCTCATTAGCACCGCTATTGGGACATCATAAATCAACTCAGTAAAACATTTCTATCCAAGCCTCCCGGTTTTCCGGGGGGCTTTTTTTTATAACATATTTAAGATAATGCTATCCTTAATAATTATCTTTCTGTAAATTCAGGCAAATAAAATTAAAACCTAAATACCTCCCATTTGAAAAACGCAGGCCACAAAATGAAAAACGGCAAATTAATCATTTCTATCCTCATCCCTGTTCTGGTTTTATTCATCCCAACCGAGCTGATTCCAATCCATAATTTAAGTATTGTGGAGCACCGGGTAATTGCCATTTTTATTTTGGCGACACTGTTTTGGGTGTTGGAGCCCATCCCCATTTTTGCAACATCTATGCTGATTATTACCTTGGAGCTTTTAATGATCTCCACAAATAGTTTAGCCTTCCTGCGTACAAATCCCGACGCGGAAGGATTTGGAATTTTAATCGGCTATAAAGCCATTTTGGGCACGCTCGCCTCACCGATCATTATACTTTTTTTAGGTGGATTTTTTTTGGCGATGGCCGCCACAAAATATCGGCTGGATGTAAACCTGGCCCGTGTGCTGCTTAAACCTTTTGGTACAAATCCCCGTTATGTCTTAATGGGATTAATGATCGTGACCGCCCTGTTCTCCATGTTTATGAGCAATACCGCCACCACCGCCATGATGCTGGCCATCCTTGCACCGGTCTTAGCGCTATTCTCCAAAGACGATCCGGCCAAAATTGCCTTTTTACTAGGGATTCCATTCGCGGCAAATATCGGTGGTATCGGTACGCCAATCGGAACGCCGCCGAATGCCGTTGCCATGAAATACCTGACAGGTGATGCTTATATTTCGTTTGGTTCATGGATGTCGTTTGCACTGCCCTATGCTCTTGTTATGTTGGTGATTGTCTGGGTTTTACTCTTGTTTATGTTCAAGCCCAAAACAGGTCATATCGAGCTGAAAATTAAAAGTAGGTTTATGCGCAGCCCAAAGGCCATCACCGTTTATATCACTTTTGCAGGCACCATCCTACTCTGGATTTTAAGCGATTTACACGGGTTAAAATCCTACGTGGTAGCCATGATCCCCGTTTCTGTTTTTCTTGTTTCGGGTATATTAAACGCCGAAGATATAAAACGCCTTAGCTGGGATGTGCTCTGGCTGATTGCCGGCGGTATTGCCCTGGGCATGGCCATGGAAAAAACCGGGCTTTCTGTCCACCTGATCGAATCCATCCCCTTCGCGCAATTTGACCCTTTACTTATAATATTTATGGCCACAGGGATTGCAGCGCTTATGGCCACTTTTATGTCCAACACGGCCACGGCCAACCTGGTACTGCCTGTGATGGCCGCCTTGGGCGCAAACCTGGATTCATTAACAGCTTTTGGCGGAAGCAAAATGCTTATTTTAGCCGTAACTATTTCCTGTTCCATCGCTATGTCGCTGCCGGTAAGCACACCGCCCAATGCGATGGCCTATGCCAGTGGTCAAATCAAAAGCGGCCAGATGATGCGCTCGGGAATAGTTATCGGGCTTATTGCCCTGACACTTTTATATGTTTTAATTTCCATTCTAAAAGCGGTTGATTTTTTATGATCCCTAATGTTCAAAGCGATGATGCCAAGTGGGTGATGGAAACATACTTCACTAACCCGGATCGTGTAGTCCGGTTAAATAGGGGCGATATCCTGCTTAAGGAAGATCAGATCAATAAACGCCTCTACCTTGTTAGGTCGGGTCGGTTTTCCGGGACGGTCACAGATGAAGATGGTAATGAAGAGGAAGCCTTTCGCGTTTTTCACGGGACTTTTATCGGGCTTCATTCTTTTTTTTCAGGCTCGTTTATAAGCATTGCCACGGTAAGGGCCATAAGTGATTCTGAGGTCGTTTATATGGAACGGGACGATGAAGTAATCCCATATAAAGGGCGTACCACTTTGGAAGAACAATTTATGCCTTTGGTTATTTTCGGATTGGTAAACCGGCAGCAAAGCGAACTTAGCCTGTTTAAAGAAAAAGAAGCGACCTATAAAAAACTGTTGGAGCACGAAAAGCAAGCGTCCCTGGGTAAAATGGCCGCCGGGATTGCCCACGAGCTAAACAACGCCGTGGCCGTATTATACAGCAGCGCCAATTGGTTGATCGAGAAAATTGCCTATGCCTGGAAAGGACAAAAAGAGACCGCCTTATTTGAAGCAGGCTTACTAAGCGGCCGCCATTTAAGCAGCAG
>JAJRVW010000110.1 GCA_024277115.1 Calditrichota bacterium | reverse complement strand
TTTCCCGTTTGGAAATTTTATGCTTTTTAAAAACTAACTCCATTTTTGAATCACTGGGATTATCAGCATGGACTGGTTTGAATATCTGTTCGGAATTAATCTTTAGATATAATAAAGGGAGAAGGTTTGAAATAAAATAAAATAAAATCACCAGGGCGGGTATCCATAAGTTTATAAATGATAGAGGAAGAACAACCCCTCTCAACACCATTCCCATCACCATTAAAAATAAAAACCGATAAATAAATATTTTTTGATCCACTGGCTTTCTCCTGAGATTATACAACATGATGATCATAAAGACAAGAAAGTAAATCAACTCAATGGAAAGCAAAACTCCAACAACAAAATATTTAAGGCTTCCACCTACCAATTGATTGTCTTGATCAAAATAAGTAAAGATAATCCATACTAATGGAATCAACATGGCGGGTAAAATAAAATTCAAAATTATCCATGAGCTTTTTACTTTTAGATCAAATAATGAATGGGCCATTTTGATGAGCATAATCCAGGAAATAAAAAGAAATGGAACACCCAATACCGGCAGAAAGCTTGCCATTACCTCTATTATTTCCACACTTGTGGTCACTGTGGCCAACACGACCCTCACTAAAATCTGTCCCCATATTCCATAAAAAGCAAAGGCGTAAAATGTCACAAGGTAGTAGAAATAATTTTTATGAAACTCAGTATTATATGTTGAGATAAACTGGTGACTGATTAAAATTCCAGCAACAGCAATCGCCAGGCAGAATACAAATACGATGATGAAGATAAGGCTGAGCATAAACAATTATTTCACAGTTTAAAAATATGAAAATACAACGAATGCAAACCAATACCTTGGTAGTGAATTTGAAAACACTACCAAAGTTGGAAGGAATTATTTCATGAGACACGTACATTTAAAACAGAATTAAAAACGAAAAATCATGAAAAAAATTAAAGAAACACGAATCCCGATCGCTACCATTTCTGGCAGTTACCGCTATGGCTGGCAACAAATGTGGAAGTATTTTTTATACTTATTTTTAGTAACGATTATTGTTGCATTCGCAGGTGCGCCGGTTTCCATCTTTAAAGATTCAGAATCTGTCATCACATCTGGGATGATCGCACTACAAATTCTTTTAGCCGCTTATTGGTTACTCCTGATGCCAGTGATTGATTATGGTGCAGATCTAATGTGCCTCAGAGGAATGAGAAATGAAAAGATCAATATCAGTGAAATGTTTGATGGTTTCAAAAAAAATTATCTCAACATTATACTGGCTCACTTACTTACGGTCGCCATCATCGGTCTGGGCTTTATATTTCTCATTGTTCCGGGAATCATCCTTGCCTGCCGTCTTGCATTTGTCCCTTACCTTGTAATGGACAAAAACCTCGAACCGGTAGCCGCGGTTGAAAAAAGCTGGGAAATGACCAGGGGATACGGATGGAAAATCTTTGGCATCGGATTGCTGGCTATTCCTATATTTATTTTAGGCTTACTTTGTCTCTTTGTAGGAGTTATTTTTGCTTTAATATGGATAAGCGCAGCTTTTGCCTCAATATACCATGCGGTGGATTTGGAGGAAAAAAAGCTTTTGGATATCGAGGAAGAAATTGACAATGAATAAAAACCGGAGTTTTGTAAATCAATTGTAAAAATTATATCATATAGAGAACTTTTCCGTTCTCTTTTTACTTAATTAATTAGATAAATTAAATCGATATGAAAATTATAGTTTCATTGCTCATCATCTTCTTGAACGTCAATGCTGTTTTTGATAAAAAGGTCAAAGAAGAAACCATTCGGTATATACTTATTGAAGCGCCGTGCACATCCAATTTCAATGCCTTACCCGATTACAAAGACAAAGTCATCATCACCAAAGTTTTCAAGGCCAAATTTGAAAATGCTGTGGAGCTTGTAAATGCTGAGCGGAACCTCACTATTGATTTTGAAGTAGCATTGGAAAAGGCTTATCCCAACTCCAGAAACCAGGTTAAAGACATTATGATATATATGCTCAGTACGGAAAAGGAGGCAAAGGAATTGTTCAAAAGGAAGAAAACACAATTTAAAACACTTGAGATAGGTGTAATTGAATTAAAGATCCGTTAAAGAATAGTCTATTTCGTGCTTACTCAAACTTATATTTTATATATTTATAATCATTTCCAAACGCTTATTTATTTTTTTTATCTATAACTAATAACCTAAAACTAATGAATGCTAATTATCCGGAGAAAAAAAACCTCTATCGCCTCCCCTATTCGCTCAATGACAACCCTATCGGTTGGATTGAAGCCACTGACATCTGCAATATTAAATGCCATGGATGTTACCGCCTGGTAATGGGCGAAGGGCATAAACCAGTGGAGCAAATAAAGGAAGAGATATTATTCCTCCGAAAATGGAGAAATTGTGACAATATCACCCTCGCCGGCGGAGAACCTATTCTGCACCCCGACATTGCAGAGATCGTTTCTTTTATATCGGGCATGGGAATGAAATCGGTAATTCTTACCAATGGTTTGGCGCTAAACGATGACAAATTAAAAGAGATGAAAAAGGCCGGCCTACTGGGTTTTAGCTTTCATATCGACATCACCCAAACGCGCCCGGAATTTAAAAAAGAAAAAATTAAAAGCGAACTGGATCTAAATGATTTAAGATTGAGTTATGCCAAAATGCTACATAAATTTGGATTTTACGCACATTTTGGGATCACCGTCACTTCAGAGAACCTTAAAGAAGTACCCGAACTTATCCACTGGGCAAAGGATAATATATTGTTAATCAATGGCCTTTCATTAATTATTTACAGAGGATTGCCGGTAATGCCTGGCGTCAATTATTATGCAAAAGGCAAGAAAGTTGATATGGATTTGGGGACCCTCGGATACACGGTTGATAAAGAAGAATTTAATCAAATTTATGTGAAAGCCCAGGACGTATATGCTGTGATCAAGGAGCATTTTCCTGATTATGAAGCCATGGGATATCTGGGAGGAACTGCAGATCACACTTCTTTCAAATGGCTATGGGGAAGTTTGTTTGTCAATACAAAGGGGAAAACCTTTGGCGCCTTAGGCAGAAAAACACTCGAG
>JAJRVW010000109.1 GCA_024277115.1 Calditrichota bacterium | reverse complement strand
ATAGCGGGGAATGTTTAGGTTAAACTCGTTTTCTTCCAACTCTTCCATATCAGCAATGGCAAAATAGCGTTTTCGCTGTTCGGGGTCTTGCAACATTGTAATGAGTTCTTGCTCTACATCGTCAATGGCTTGTCGCTCTTTGTCGGCTTGTTCGTGGGCTGCGGTTATCTTGGCTTCTTTTTCTTTGGTCAGTTTATCCAGTCCGTTTTGAGCGGTAACCACTGCTTTTTCTTGGGTTTTAGTCGGTTTTTTATTATCCGCTTCTTTGTCGGTTATTACTTTTTGGGCTTTTGCCAATTTTTCTTTGGCTGTTGCAATATCTTCGGCATAGTATTCTCCAATTTCTAAGAGTTTAAAATCAAGGTTTTCTTGAATATTTTCTTTAAGTCGTCCTTTTTCGGAATTTATCCAAGTTTTAGCTTTTTCTAAATTGCCCCAACTTTCCAAAATGGTAGAGATACGCAAAATATCGTGCGGTAATAGCACATTCATATTGGCTTCTTCTTTATACCAGCCTTCTTTTGCAGCATAAACCATCAAAACCTTGTCTTTTCGCTCTTCGGGTTTGTTTTTGTTTATAAAAAGAATGGCTCCGGGAATGGTTGTTCCGTAAAACAGATTTCCCGGTAATACAACAATGGCATCAATAATATTTTTCATTTCGGTAAACTCGCCATTATGGTCAACTTTACCTTGTAAAAATCCTCTACGAATTAAATACTCGTCATCGGCTTTACGGTTTTGTCCGTCTTCCTCTTCGGTTTTTTCGGGTTGCCCACGAAACAGTACTCCTTGCGGACAAACTATTCCTGCTCTTCCATTATCTTTTACAGAAGCGATAATGTGTTGCAAAAAAGCAAAATCACCATTTGAAAAAGGGGGTTGTCCGTAAATAAAGCGTTCATAAGGGTCGGTTATTCCCTCTTTTGGATATTCCAATTGTGGCGAACCGTCTTTTTTATTTACAACTTTACCTTTTTTATCTTTTTTCGGTTTGCCGTTTTTCCACCAGTTCTCTTGCGAGAAAGGGAAATTAGCCATTGCCAAATCAAATTGTCTAATAGAAAGCTCGTTATCTTCTTCGGTAAATTTGGGGTCTAAAATAGTATCGCCTTTTTCAATACGAGCATCTAATCCGTGAAGAATCATATTGATATTTGCAATCGCCCAAGTATTCCAAACATCTTCTTGCCCGAAAAGTCTTATTGCTTTTGGGTTATTGTATTTGGCTTTACAATATTTAGCGGCATTTATAAGGAAACCGCCAGAGCCACAAGTCGGGTCGTAAACAGTAGTGTTTTTTTGTGGTTTTAAATAACGGACAATTACATCAACAATCTCTTGTGGTGTGTAAAATTGCCCAGCCATTGTTCCGCCTTTATTTTCATCGGCAAAACGTTTGATTAAATATTCGTAAGCATCACCAAGCACATCAACCGAAGCATTTTTATTGCTTAAATCCACAGCATCCAAATAACTTACAAGAAGCGAAAGAACATCGGGGCTAAGTTTCTTGCTACCCGAACCATCAGGTGCAGGTTCATTCCAACGAACGGTATTTATTACACCTTTTAAGACAGCTTTTCCGTCACGGTCAACATTTGCGTCTGCAATAGCATTTACAGCTTCGTTCAGCTTCTCATTCTTTTTATCAGGTGAAGCATCACGCACATCTTTCCAAAAGCAGCCTTCGGGAATTTTAAAATCGTGTTTTTGGCTAATGATAATTCTTTTTTCGGCTTCACTTGGCTCTCTGCCATTTTCTTTGATAAATTCTTTAATTCCGTTTTCGGTTTCCCATTCGTAATTATCCGAAAGTCGTTTAAAAAACAGTAGTGAAAGTATATAGGCTTTATAATCTTCTACTTTGTCTCTAAGAATGTCAGCCATTCCAAAAAGTGTACTTCCTAATGCTTGTTTTGTTATCATATATTTTCTATTCCTTTATTCAGTTTCTAATTCTGTCAGAGCGTTGGCAAAAAAATAGCTTCCCGATATAAAATACGGGACAGGCTTTTTTGTTTTTTAGGGTCGTTTTTTTTGCGTGTCGGCAAAAACCAAATGTGCTATTCTCGCGTGGGCTTTTCATTTTCGTTTTTCTTTCAATTTTAGTACCCATCTTCTCTTTTCTTGTAATGGCTACAACAATCTTATTAAACCGGAGATAAATAAATTTATTAATATGTAACCCCCGGATAGATCATGTTTACAAAGATTGTATGGATGGGGCCAAAAATATAATCAAAAATATTCCAGGCAATAATCAAACTAAAAAATGAAAGACCGGGATTGTGGATATAGTTTAAAATATGCCCGATCTGCTCGTCATCCACAATAAAAAATATAAGGTGGACGCCATCAAACGAAGGCAATGGCAAGAGGTTGAAAATAAACAAGATTAAATTGAGGGAAAACAAAATACTTAAAAATGTCGCCACGTGATCAAAAATACCGGGTTCACCCGAACCAACCAAACTCGAAAAAGTTATCGTATCGGGCGCGTAAAACACATCAAAATAATACCCGAGCCGAATTAAAACCATCGCAACGATAACCAGCGCTAAATTTGAAGCAGGCCCGGCCAAAGCCACCCAAGCCGATTTTTTAGGGTTTTGCCTGGCCCAATGATAATCCTGCGGAATACTGGCCCAGCCAAACATCCAGCCAGCCATAAGATAGGAGGCAATTGGGATGATTACCGTCCCAAACAATTCCCTTTGGATGTGTGGGATTGGGTTTAAACTGACCTGACCGCCTTCTTTTGCGGTAGGATCGCCCAGGCGGTACGAAACAAGCGCGTGCGAAGCTTCGTGAAACACCAATGAGAAAAGAAAAATGACATACCAGACAAGCCCCAACTGTATTTGTTGAAAATCCAAATCAACGCCTTTTAAAATTTATGAAAAATATGTGACGATTATTATACGAAACTTAAGGAATAGGCTTTAAGCAGGCGACATTTAAATTGTGCCAAAATCCAAAGGATTTCCATAACTTATGGATAAACAACTATTTTTTCAAACTCCAAAACAGGCGCCGCCGGACATTATATATTTATATCACAAAAATGTTAAGCATTTAAACCTGATATGTTATTTATTGGCGCTATTTTAGGCAATCTTTATAAAGGGGTTTATAAAATGAGAATTAACCGGATCCGAACAATTTCGAGCCTGCTTCTTTTTGTAGGGATTTTAGGTGTGTTTTGGCTATATCATCAAATTGAAAAAAGTATTTCCGATAAACAAGCGATGGTCAGGCAAATCCACACCAATATTTTACAGCGCGAGCTTCAAAACTTAAGCAAGGAAGTTAAGAATTTTGACACCACTATAGATTTGACATCCTTTTCAGCATACACAAATGAACCAAATGAAGGAAAAATTATATTTGACCAGAATTTAAATGTCCTCTACAGCAGCGGGCCGAAAATATCAACCGATAGCCTGGGAATTTGTTTATACGAAAACCAAAAAGCCGATGGTGTCTATCGCTGCCCAATCACAAAAAGAACTGTGCTCTACTCTTTTATGAACAGGGAGATTAATAATAAAAAACTAAAAATATTTTTCTTCAAATCTATTGATGACAGCCTTGCCGGGGAAATTGAATCCCTGACCGAGTATCCCGTCCGTTTTATTAACCCGGAAACTGAACCGCCTGAACTTAAAGGGTTTGGACATGATATAAAAACTTTAGATGATTCCGCTGGCAAACCGCTCCTAACTATGGTTTCGTACTATCCCAATAATGATATTTTATGGTTGGGCCGATTGCAATTTGTGGCTATTTTGATAATCGCTTTGCAAGCAATCTTGCTTTTTATAACAACCTCGTTGGGGAATTTATCGCAATACATTAAACAGCTCCGAACCAAAAATGCCCTTATCTCAAAAATTTCAAAACAGCGGGAAGTTTTAGTAAAGGTACTTAGCCACGACCTTAAAAACTACATTACAATGATTATCGGCAATGTTGAATTGGCAAAGCTACAAATCCACGATGACCCTGCCCTTAGTAAAAAGTTAAACCGCATCCGGGAAGCGGCGGAACTACAAACATCGTTGATAGATATGGTCCGCAGACAGGTGGCGCTGGACAGTGGGAAACTGCAGATAAACATTCAACCTGTCAACCTTAATGAGGTTTTAGAACTAACACAGAATGTTTTTGAGCAGAAATTAAAAGAAAAAGAGATCAAACTTAAAATAGATAATAAGCTGAACGGCACACGCATCCTTGTCGATCAAAATAGTTTTTCGGCCAATGTTATCAACAACCTTTTAAGCAATGCCATTAAGTTCTCACCGGAAAACTCGACCATATCCATCTCATCTAAAATTGAGTCCGAAAAAGAGTGCCGGATTATTATCGAGGACCAGGGGATTGGCATCCCGCCTTCGATGATTGACGATATTTGGAAGCCCGACATTAAAACTACCCGCCCGGGAACCAATGGCGAAGCCGGCACCGGATTTGGCCTTCCCCTGGCTAAAAAATTTATTGAAGTATATGGCGGTACTATCTCCATAAAAAGCCAGACTCAGGAGTTAAGCAAATCAAATCATGGGACACGCGTCTGTATAAAAATCCCCGCAGTTAAAAATTAATTGAGGCCTGTGGCCGGGTAAAAGGCCGCCCATGCAAACCAGAACGACATATAAGAATGCGTCCCGGCAAGACGCTCACCAATATTTGGCCCACTTACAACTTCCCCTAAAATATTATAATTATTACCAAGATTATCTTTAAATATAGACTGGCCCGACTCGGCTATCGAAGCAAATGTTAGAGTTGTAGTTTTATTGGTAAAATGGCTTTTATAAGCTACAGAAAAATTCCGTTTACTATTGCCAACAACCACAACAGCTTCACCGCCAATCGTGCTGTTAATGACGTTTGTACCACCAGAAAAAGACGAAAGCCTGAAAGCCTGGGCATCGTTTCCAATAAGCACACCTAATACACGCTCTTTGCCCGGCACACGCGTATCGGTATTACTCACTGGAAAAAGCAAGCGGCTATTATTGGTTTTATAATCACCATACGGATAGTTGCCGTACTGTTCTTTACCGTAATACCCCGTATTATTTGATAAAACCTGAGCGGAACTAAACATCTCCTTCACTGTCTTGTAGGTTGTTTCCACCAGGATTTCATTTTGTGGGAATGTGCCAACCAAATCACCGGCCACACATTGGTTCTTCATCTGCGACCAATAACTGTCTGTAAGGCGGTCGTACAAAATCAAGTTTGTATTATAAAGCAGGCCGGATACCCCAAACGAGGTTTTCTTTTTTTGTCCGTTTTGCTCCAAATTACGGTTTATGCCTATGGATGTCCCTGTTAACGGGCAGTACGAAACAGTCACATCGGCATCATTGACTATCTCGTGCCAGTCTAAAATTTTATGGGCGTAAATGCTCAGCTTTCCGCCTTTGCTAAATAGAACAACAAGATCATTGTCTTCTAAAAAATCTACCTCGTCCATAGCCACCATTTTTGGGTTATCGATGGACGGAATGCCGTCTTTGCCCGGACCACCGTCAAATACCTCGTTTTTAGGGATAAGCCAGTCATCGGCGCTACCTCCCAGAGATGAACTATTAGTGGCCGGATCGGTGGCACAGCTATAAAAAATAAATCCTGTTAAAAACACTATAAACATAACTTTCATATTTCCCCCTTAAAAAATAAAATAGTAAAATGATGCTGAGACGGTGAAACTTGTTGTTATCTGAATGCCTGTGAGGTTCCTAAATACTGGTAGCTGGCCGGAAAACCGGAGGCCGTACGGATCAAAATTTATATTTATGGCAGGGACCAAATAGACCCAGTCACCACCTGTGTTCGGTACCTCTACATCCGCAAATAAATCTTTTTCCGTATGCCTGTAACGCACAAGGGCAGACAAATCCAATGATGGTCTTAAGCGATAAGACAGGCCTAGTGCGGAAGAAAAAACATTCCCAAATTTATATGAACTGAATGGCCCGCTTGTTTGAAAACGGTTGTTATCACCATTTAAGCGGTAGTTTAAATTAAAAAATAAGCTGATCGGCTCAGGCCTAAAATTTTGAGAATAAAAGCCCCACAACACATGGTCCCAAGAGCCCGTTCCGGGTTGTAATTGCGGGGCTAAAATGGCACCTAAACCGCCCCTAAGGTCGGAACGGCCAGATGGAAGTTTAAGCCCGTAGCCAACAGCAAGTTGATTCTGGTTTACAAAATTAACCGGAATAATATTGTATTTTACCATAGTAAGAATATCACCAAGCCCATTGGTAAGGATCTGCCCCTGGCTACCAAAAAGCGGGGTCTGGCTTAATTGCACATAGGGCACGATAAGTGTTATGGAAAACCGCTCGGATATCCCATAGGAAACATCTAAAAGCAACGAATTTGTAAACCGTTCCTCCCGCGGGCTAATCACGCGGGGTAAAACATCTTGTATGGAATTATGCTCGGCAGTTAAGGATAATTGCCATTGCCCGCCATTTGTTGCCGAAATATTTATGGCGGATAAAATGGGCGTCCCCGCCGAGCAACACGTTTGGGCAAAAAGAGAGAGGGGCAGGGAAAAGACAAAAATTAATTGCACTAAAGATTTAATAAACATTCCGCTTTCTTCCACTTAAATATAGAGATGGTTATTTCATATTAACACATTCTTAAGGAAATAAAAGGGGCAAACGCAGATGTTATAAAAATTTTAATAAGCGGGAAATTGTGGTGATAAAACGAAAATAGTTTTGTGAGAAGCTGTCAAAAAAAAAGCCTGGGCATTCCCGGCTTTTGTATAAATTAAGAAGATGCTTTTTACTCGGCAACCTCTTCTACTACTTTAGATGTAGAGTCTGCAGCAACTGTAGAATCAACTATAGAAGTAACTGTTTCCTGCTTAACAGTCTCTTCAACAGCCTTAGTTTCTTGCTTTTTTTCTCCACAGGCTAACAAACCAAAAACAAAAAGAAGTAAGATTAACTTCTTCATACCGAACCTCCATACATGTTTAAAAAACGGCAAATTATACGAGAATGTGACCCGTGTCAATTTTATCTTTTTTATTGATGATGTAATATTCGTTAGTAATTGTAAAATACAATGCAGCCTATTTACGATATAAATATATTAAAAAATACAAATCATGTAGGAAAAGGAGGGTGTTTTAATTATTCGCTTTTAGAGTGTCTACAATTTCTTTGAGGATATTATCAGCTTCGGCCGAGGGTACTACACAAGAGCCTGCTGTCATCCTTCCACTGCCATTATATTTGTGCATCAATTCATTTATATCCGTTTTACACCCGCGGTTAAAAATATTATGGCCACAAAAAATGACCGATGTATCTGTACCGCGCCTGTTAAAAATACTGGCCGACACATTTTGATTTGGAAAAAGCGTATAAATTTGAAAACGGTTTCCATTGGGGAAATAGCGTAAACTACGGGAATCTGTAATAATGACATTCTTGTCCACTGTACTGCATTCCTGAAGGGCATTAATAAACAATTTATGCTCACTTCGTACATGCTCAATACGTGCCTGAACCTCATCGGAAATTAGAATACTGCTTAACGGGCTTGTTTTAATCCATTGAAGTAATTTGATAAAATATTCCCTAAAATCGCCTAACCGGCCTTTGGGATCAAAAGCATTAAGGGTGCGGTCTAGAATGTACCAACCATGGGGATTTTTAATTGATTCAACCGTTAAAGTGGCAGAGTCGATCAGGTCTGCAATTTTAACCACTTTTTCGAAGCGGCGTGTTTCCTGCACATCTTCTAAATAATCAAAAATAACCCGTGAACAGCTTGGGGCAATTTTAAAACATCCTTTAAAATCAATTTTATGTGCAACCGAATCTTCATTTATATGATGATCAAACCATACACCGCAATCAGAATGGTACGGCAGGTTTGCAATAATATCATCCGATGTAATTGCAAATTTACATTCTTGTATTTCAGCCGGATTGGTAATTTTTACATCGTCAATATCATAAGCCAGGCTTAATAATACAGAACTGATCAAACTATCAAAATCACCACGGGTTACAATGCGCATCAACTTTCTCCATAAACATTTCAGGCACTACTGCTATTTTATTCAACCGTACGCGTATCCAAAAATCCCTCACCAATTAACGGTTTTTGATTGAAGATTCTTAGGTTTTTTTTGTTTTATCAATCAATTTGGATAGAACTCGATTATTATTAACTACTTAAGATACTTTTTTTGATAAATATAATCCGAGAGCAAATTTAACGTGTCGCCATTAATATTTTTAAAGCGGGGCATTAACCATGTACCCTCTTTTATATTCTGGCGGATTATTTCCAGGCTTAGTTCAGAATGATCAAAGGCCGGATATAAGATGCCACTTCCCTCACCATTTTTTCCATGACACTGGACACACGCTTCCTGATAAATTATGTCAGGATCACTGGTTTCAGGAAAGTATGGCTCATTATCACCAAAAAGGATAAAATAGATAAAACTAAAAGCGGCAAGCGTAATCATTAAAGCGAATGGCAGCCATTTTCGAACTTTGTTCATTTATTTCCTCTCATTTTTTTTAATAAGATTGTTGCCCAGGCACCCTGCTGGATCAATCTGTTTTTTATGATGAGTAATTTATAATTTGAATAGGATAATTTTTTTTTTAATGTAGCTGCCGAATCTGTCCTGTAAATATTTATTCGTTGCAGGCACAATTTATTATCCGGGCTATCCCTAAAAAAAGGCGGCATAAGCTGTACACCAAAATCATAATATTTTTGACTGAGTTTCAGTACATTTTTATTATATTTTCCAAAAGGATAGCTAACAGAAATTACCGATGCAGCGGTCTGTTCTTCGAGCATTCTTTTGCTCTCGCCCAGTTCCTTTTCCAACTCCGAATCACTAAGGCCGTTTAAATATTTGTGGTTTAAAGTATGTGACCCTATTTCAAAATTTTGTTCGGCAATTTCTTGTAATTGTTGCGCGGTCATGTGGGCATATTTTTTATAACCCAGCTGAACGTCCCAATCATTCGATTTACCGATATAGTTTACCGGCACATACACAACAGCTGTCATGTTCCGTTTTAACAACTCTTTAAATGCAACATCATAAAACGATAGATAGCCATCATCAAAAGTTATAATTACAGGTTTCGCGGGCAGTTTCCCCTGTGCCTTTAGATGATGAAAATTGATCGTTGTGTACCCCTCCTGAACAAGTGTGTCCAGGTCTCTTTTAAAAGCTTCAGGGTGGCGCGCTGTTAGCCCAATATCACTTTTTTTTTCAATTTTATGATAATTTATAATAAGAAGATTTGAGGGGATCATGCGTTTTAAAGATTTAACTCAAGAAGGTCAAAAATATTATTAAAAGTATGACCAAACCTATCGGCAAGAATACGGTTGGTGATTTTACCTTTATAGATCGCCAGTGCAGAGAGTAATTCCGGGGACTTTGTCAGGGCATTTTTTAAACCATTTTTAGCAAGAAGTTCAATATAAGGCGTTATTTTTTTAGTATAAATTTTACTGCTCGTGAGCGGCACTGTGGCGCTGATATTGGGGACACAATAGTGGACAATATTATTTACGATATATGTCGGTTGGTTAATGTCTGTTACATGTGATGTTTCGATGACCGGATTTTGCTCTACGGATAAATCAATCACAACACTGCCTGGTGTAAGCAGGTTGATCAACTCTTTATTGATAATAAAATCCATAACAGGGTTGCGCAGTGAGTACACCGATACAATCAAAATATCTGTTTTAGGCAAAAGTTCTTTTAACTTCTCTGGGGTAAATTCCTGGATCATCAGTCCATCACGGATTATATCGTAACTTTCAATATTTTCCGGTTTTAATGAGAGCATACTAACATTTGCCCCATTGGTCCAGGCTTGCACCGCCGAGACCCGTCCGATGAGGCCGGAACCGATTATTGTAACATTGGCAGGGGCAATTACATCCGCGCCAGAGAGAAGAATGCCTTTGCCGCCCTGCGAGACAGATAACAAATTTGCCGCAACATGAACGGCCATACGCCCATCCACCTCACTGATTGCCTCCAGGATTGGGTGTGCGCCCTGATCATCTTCGAGCAAATCTGCCCCGAAATAAACTGTATTTGAGTTAATCAATGGTTTTAGCCGGTCACCGGTCGGGTTAAGTTTTAGAAAAGAGAAAACCATGTGGGCATCGGTAATCAACTCGGCTTCTACCGGTGATACAGGCAAAACTTTTACAATTAACTCGGCATTTTTTAATAATTTTTCTGCGGATGGAAATATAGTGGCGCCTGCTTCTACAAACATCTCATCCGGGCAACTGCACCCATCACCAGCGCCCGATTCCACAGCAACTTCGATTCCCTGGGAGGTGAGTGCCAAGACGCCCTCAGGACAAAGGGCAACCCTGCCTTCATTCTTTTTGATCTCTTTTAATACCCCAACTCTAAGCATTTATTTTTCCTGAAGACAGTATTACAGAATTTAGTTTTTCAATTATTAAATGTTTCCGGGCCGCTGTAAAGATAGAGTCCGGTGAAATTTTATCTATCGTTTCAGAAAGCGTGTCGGCAGAAACAAAACGGTTAAAATAAATTTCATTTTTTGCAAGACGGGACATGCGCTTAAACGTGCTTTCCATCGCAAGGAAAAAACTACCCTTTATTTGTTCTTTCAATTTATCGACTTTTTCTTCAGATAAGATTTCAGTAGTCGTTTTGTATAATTCATTTTTTAGTTCATCAAATGCTTTTTTCTGGTTCTTAAAATCTGTCCCCAAATAAAACCCAAAGATACCCGTATCTTTATAAAAATCTAAAAATGAATAAATGGTGTAAACCAGCCCCAGCTCTTCCCGCAATGTCTGAAACAAGCGCGAACTCAACCCGCCGCCCAAATAGGTGTTTAATGCAATCAGGTCAAAGCGGTCTGCGTCGTAATATGAGGCCGAACCACTTCCCACACAAATATGTGTCTGGTTTACAGGTTCATTTAGCGTAATGTTAACATTGCTCGCTAATTGTGCCTTGGGCATTTCAACTATATCGGCACTCTCTGTAAAATTAAAATTTAATTTTATTAAATCAACCAAACTGCTATGATCAACATTACCCGCTGCAGCAATAACAATATTTGCGGGATGGTAATATTTTTTCCAAAACTCAACAAGATTGTCTTTATTAAAACTTTTAATATTTTCAGGCATGCCTAATATGGGATAGCCCAATGCCTGATCGGGAAATACCTTTTCCTGGAAAACATCAAAAATATACTCATCCGGGGTGTCTTTTACAGAATTAATTTCTTCGAGCACAACCTGCTTCTCCATGGCAATATCGGCAGGATCAAACAACGAATTGCAGATCATATCCGCCAAAACCTGTACACTTATCTCGAGGTGCGTATCCAAACTATGCACATAAAAGCACGTTTCTTCTTTGCCCGTAAACGCGTTAATATTGCCGCCTAAATCTTCCAGAGAACTGGCAATCTCAAAAGCAGACCTGCTCGCCGTACCCTTAAAAAGCATGTGCTCAATAAAATGCGCCATGCCCATTTCTTCATGTTTTTCGAATCGGCTGCCTGATTTTACCCAAACACCCAGGGCGATGGAACGAAAGGCCTTAACTTGTTCACTGACAATAGTCAGCCCATTTTTCAGGACTGTTTTGTTAAACTTGGTTTGATTCACTAAATTTTACATTTCTTCAATTAAACTAAAAAATCCCCCAAAATTTATATTATCAAAATTAGTGGGGGATTTATAGTATATATAACTACCGATATTATAATCGTTAGTTTTCTTTATTTTGTTCTTTCTGCTGTTTAAGCAAATACATTTTAATGCTTAAGGCAATTTTGCCATCAGGAGCGATGCTTTTTACAATTACATCAACTTCCTGGCCTTCTTTCAGGACATCTGTCACTTTATTTGTCCGCTCAAGGGCCAATTCAGAAATATGAACCATGCCATCTTTTTCCGGGAAGGATTTCAACAAACGCGCCAAAATCACGGATACGTTTTACAACGCCTTTGTACGCTTTGCCTGCAACGGCTTCCTCGGTAAGTTTTTGCACAATTGAGATAGCCTTATCTGCCGATGGGCCATCCGGTGCGGCAATCATCACTGTGCCATCTTCATCAATATCGATTTGAACCCCTGTTTCTTCAACAATGCTTCGGATCATTTTACCACCTGGTCCGATTACAGTGCCAATTTTATCAGGCGAAATTTTAATCTTATGAATTTTAGGCGCATTTGGATTAAGCTCATCACGCCCGCTCGCAAGTGTTTCGTTCATAATGCCCATTATGTGCATACGGCCGAGACGCGCTTGCTCCATGGCATCGGCCATAATCTGGCTGGAAATACCATCAATTTTTATATCCATCTGGACAGCTGTGATACCTTTGGATGTACCGGCCACTTTAAAATCCATATCGCCAAGATGGTCTTCATCACCAAGAATATCTGAAAGGATGGCAACCTTGTCGCCCTCTTTAATCAGTCCCATGGCAATACCTGCAACAGCGCCTTTTACTGGAACACCTGCATCCATCAAGGAAAGTGAACCCGAACAAACTGTCGCCATCGACGACGAGCCATTGGATTCCAATACTTCAGAAACTACCCGGATTGTATAAGGAAAATCTTCCGGTAAAACAGGCCGGATTGCCCGTTCCGCCAGGTTGCCATGGCCTATTTCGCGGCGGCTGGTGCCCCGGATTGGCTTGGCTTCACCGGTACAAAATGGGGGGAAATTATAGTGGAGCATATAATTTTTACGATATTCCCCGCCCGGTACATCAACGATCTGCTCATCGCCTTTACTGCCTAAGGTCACAACGCCAAGTGATTGGGTTTGCCCGCGTGTAAAAAGCGCTGAGCCGTGTGTACGCGCCAGAACGCCTACTTCGCAAGTAATATCGCGGATGTCTGTTAAACCACGTCCGTCAAGCCGTACATTTTCATCAAGGATCATCTTACGGACTTCTTCTTTCTCGATGTCATGTAAAATATCTTTGATATCTCCGGCATCATCAGGATACTCTTCTTCCAACTCTTCCAGCACCTTTTTAGATACTTCCTTCAGGGCTTTGCGCCGTTCTTTTTTCTCTGTGATTTTTATTCCGGCAGCAATCCCGTCTTTAGAAAGGTTTTGTACTTTTTCCAAAAGGCCTTCGGATAATTCTTTTGGGGCTACTTCCCATTTTTCATTCGATACTTCTTTAAAAAACTCTTTTTGCATATCGATTAGTTTTTTGATTGCATCGTGAGCGACAGAAATTGTTTCCTGTAAATCAGCCTCGGAGACTTCATCGGCTTCCCCTTCTACCATCATTATTGAATCGGCAGAACCGGCTACCAGAAGTTCAATATCAGATTTCTCAACTTCTTCATAACTTGGGTAAACAACATGCTTTCCATCTACCCGTGCAATCCTTACAGTTGCAATAATTCCGTTAAACGGAATATCCGATAAGCCCAAGGCAAATGATGAACCCAAAGCAGCCAAAACATCCGCGTCATTATCATTGTCCATAGAAAGAACATTGGCGATAATCTGCGTTTCGTTCATAAAGCCATCTGGAAATAACGGGCGTATAGGTCTGTCAATCACCCTGGCTGATAAAATTTCTTTTTCACTGGGGCGGGCTTCTCTTTTTATAAAACCACCCGGGAACTTCCCGGCAGCATAATATTTTTCCCTGTATTCAACAGTTAACGGGAAAAAGCCAAGGCCTTCCCTTGGTTCTTCTGCGGCAACAGCTGTAACTAAAACAGCTGTATCTTCCATGCTAACCAAAACGGCGCCATTGGCCTGTTTTGCCATTCTTCCGGTTTCAACAGTTAGGGTTTTACCACCAATTTCAATTGATTTTTTTACTAACATTTATCCTCCAGGCTTAAGTGCCTATTTACCTGCGTAATCCGAGCTCTTTGATGATTGCACGATAGCGCATAATATCTGTTTTTGTTAAATATCTTAATAATCTTCTCCTTTGGCCAACAAGTTTCAATAAACCACGACGTGAGTGATGGTCTTTCTTGTGGGTTTTTAAATGATCAGTTAAATACTTGATCCTTTCGGTGATAAGGGCAACCTGCACTTCTGTTTTACCAGTATCCTTATCGTTTTCACCGTGTTTTTTTACGATGTTTTCTCTATCTTCATTTGATAATGCCATTGTTCCTCCAAAAAATTTTAAAGTAATAAACTTTTATCTTTATCTATTTTTAGTTGCTTAATAAGTTCTTCTATCGAAGAGAATTTCTGTTCCTTGCGAAGGCGTTTTTTAAAATAAACGGTAATAATTTCATCATAAATATCTTCATTTAAATCAAAGATGTGTGCTTCCAGCGTATGGCCTCGGTTTTCAAAAGTTGGGCGGAACCCAATATTCATCATCCCTTTTAAGCGGCGGCCTTTTACCAATACATCGATGGCATATACACCGTTCATTGGGATAATTTTTTTACAGGCGCCCACATCAAGGTTAGCTGTAGGGAACGACATTTTTTTTCCGCGTCCATCACCATGTACAACTTTGCCGGTTAAGGTATAAAAGCGTCCCAAATAAAGTGAGGCAACCCGTACCTTCCCAAGCCCTAAAAATGTGCGTACTACCGAGCTACTGGCCGGTTTATCCTCAACAAAATGTGGTTCTACCCGGGTAAGTTGAAAACCTTTTGCCTGTCCGAGTCGAGAAAGTGTCTCAGAATTACCACCCCGTCCTTTTCCAAAGGAGTGATCGTGCCCAATTACCAGGTGTTCCATCTTTAATTTATCGATCAAAATATTTTGTACAAATTCCTGGTAAGACAAATTAGCGATGTGATCAGTAAAGTCGACAACGACTACTTTTTCAATCCCTATTTTTTCTAACAGCTCAAATTTCTCATCCATCGATGACAGAAGCTTAACACTATTGTCCAGCTCGCTGTTTAATATTACTTTTGGATGCGTATTAAAAGTAACTAATGTACTAACCAGTTTGGAATCTTTACCAATTTTTAAGAGTGTTTCAAGAATCTTTAAATGGCCAAGATGAATTCCGTCGAAGGTCCCAATGGTAATTACAGAAGTTTTTTCAGAAGTACAATTTTGTAGATCCCTGATAATCTCCATGTTCTTAAATTGTTACCTTTGCCCAATATGTACAGAATGCATCAATACTAAAACTTTCTTTTACAGAAAAATCATCAACCTGGGTTCTTCTCAGCTCTTTTAATGTCGCCGGCACACCAAGCGCCTGACCCAAATCGTGTGCATAGGAACGAATATATGTCCCTTTCGAAACATGCAGCTTCATATCTAAATAAGGTTTAACCCAACTTTCGATTGTCGATTCTATTATATTTACTCTTACTGGTTTTCGCTCAATCTCTATACCTTTGCGGGCATATTTATAAAGTGCCTTACCGTTTACTTTTTTGGCGCTAAACATCGGCGGAACTTGCTCGATCTCACCGGAAAAACCTGCAACGGCTTCTTTAATATTATCCAGTCCGAGATCAAAATCATCTAATTTATTTTTTACGGTTCCTGTAATATCATAACTGTCTGTTTCAAACCCAAACTGAATACAGGCATCGTATTTTTTGGTACTCTGGCTATAGTCGGACATCATTTTAGTCCCTTTTCCTACGCCTATAAGAAGTAACCCCGTCGCAAAAGGATCTAATGTACCTGCATGGCCAACTTTTTTAATCTTTACCGTATTCCGAATTTTCTTACACACATCAAACGATGTCCATCCTACGGGCTTATCAATTAAAATCAGAAACCCTTCGCCCAATTCCTCTACAGAGAGGTTACTCCCCTGCTTTAGAATCTGCATCTTCATGAATTTTATTGATAAGTGTATTGATTTTATGCGCGTGTTCTATGGTGTCATCATAAAAAAAACGGAGTTCAGGAAGCCAGCGGGATTTGATACTTGGTTTTAGTTCATTACGAATAAAGCCTTTGGATTTTTCTAAAACTTTTTGGCTTTTTTCCTTCTGTCCTTCATCACCTAAAACCGTATAATATATCGATGCAATTTTCAGGTCTGGTGATACACGCACCGCATTTATTGTAATAAACCCTTTTTCCGGATTACTTACTTTGCGGTCAATAATAAAACTAATTTCTTTTTTTAGATTGCCTGCATATTTTACAAGCCGTCTGCTATCTGCCATTTATCTATAATCGAATCTATGTTTTATCAATTCAAAATTTACATTGTTATCGAGCATCTGAAAAACTTTTTGCAATACTTCTTCTGTGTGATGCTTGCTGTTGGAGACCGTTGCAAAGGCCAATGAAGCCCGTTGCCACTTATCCAAAAAATCAATCTCAGCAACCGAAGTGTTAAATTTTTTAGCGACTTTATCTTTTATCGAACGAATTACCATCCTCTTTTCTTTAAGGGATTGACAACCCGGAATATGAAGTTCTGTTTCTAATACCCCAACGATCATGCCGTTTCTAATTTACGTTTTGTATGTGTAATCTCAAAGGGCTCAATAATATCGCCCACTTTTAAGTCATTAAAATTTTCCACCTGTAAACCACACTCAAAGCCTTTTGCAACTTCTTTTACATCATCCTTAAAACGCTTTAACGATGCAAGGCTGCCCGTAAAGACTTCAACATCTTCGCGGATAATGCGTATTTTATTATTCCGTGTAACTTTACCGCTCAGCACAAAACATCCTGCAATAACGCCAATTTTAGAAATTTTAAAGGTATCACGAACTTCAATCTGTCCTAAAACAACTTCTTCTTCTTTAGGTTTCAGCATACCTTCGAGCGCCATTTTCACATCATCGATGGCATCATAAACGACACGATAAAGGTTTATATCAACTTCTTCTTTTTCAGCCAATTCTTTTGCCTTTCCGTTTGCACGGACATGGAAACCAATTATAACCGCATTGGAAGCGGAGGCAAGAAGTACATCGCTCTCAGAAATAGGCCCTACAGCTTTACGCACAATATTTACCTGGACCTCACTGGTGTTCAATTTTATCAATGCATCGGCCAAAGCTTCAGACGAGCCATCCACATCGGCTTTAACAAGAATATTTAAATCCTGCACTTCACCACGTAAGATTTGCTCAGAAATTTGTGCCAAAGTTATGTGCTTATGTTGTTTGGCATCTTGTTCACGTTTTAATTGCTGACGCTTGGTTGCAATTTCTTTGACTTGTTTTTCATCTTTTTTAACTACAAATTTGTCCCCTGCCTGCGGAACACCCATAAACCCTACTACTAAAGCAGGCTCAGCTGGGCCAACTGATTTCAATCTAACATCAAATTCATTTAATAAGGCACGTACTTTTCCATGAAATTGGCCACATACAAAACTGTCACCAATTTTCAAAGTACCATTTTGAATAAGGACGGTTGCAATAGCTCCTTTACCTTTATCCAAACGGGACTCGATAACATAACCCGATGCGAGTCTATCCGGGTTGGCCTTAAGGTCTAGCATTTCAGCCTCGAGCAATACTTTCTCCAATAGATCGGGAATACCCTGCCCTGTTTTCGCCGAGATTTCTGCACATTGGAATGCGCCGCCCCAGTCTTCGACCAACACATCTCTTTCTGCCAACTGCTGGCGGATTCGCTCGGTATTGGCGCCGGGCTTATCAATTTTATTTATCGCAATCACAATTTTAACACCGGCTGCTTTCGCATGGTCCAGCGCTTCATCCGTTTGGGGCATAACCGCGTCATCGGCAGAGATAATAAGGATAACTATATCTGTGACTTGTGCGCCACGTGCCCGCATGGCTGTAAAGGCTTCATGGCCCGGTGTATCCAGAAAAGCGATCTTTTTACCTTCATAATTAACTTCATAGGCGGCAACATGCTGTGTAATTCCACCGGCTTCCCCATCAACAACATGGCTTTGTCGCAAATAATCAAGCAGTGACGTTTTACCATGGTCAACATGCCCCATGATCGTCACAATTGGCGCCCTGGGTTTTAAATCGGCAGGATCGTCTTCCTCTTCCTCATCCTCGTCTTCAACAAACTCACTTACATTAGATAGTTCAACTTTATACTCGTATTCTTCAGCAAGTAGCGTAATCGTATCAATATCAAGACGCTGGTTTATAGAAACAACAAGTCCAAGTTCAAGACATTTGGTAATAATCTCAGAAACGGGCACATCCATTAAGTTGGCGAGGTCATTCGCAGAAATAAACTCGGTAACCTCGATGATGTTCTCTTCTACAAGCTCACCTTCTTCGTTCTGAACTTTTTTATGACGCTTGGTCTTTTTAGATTTTGTATCAATATTGGCAAGGGTTTTCTTAACATTATCTTGTACTTCTTTAAGGTCGACCTCACGTCTCTTAGGTTTTTTATTTTTTCTTCTGCGGGATGGCCCTTCGCCTTCAGTCCCAATTTTTCTAATATCCGGCTTCCCGGTTTTATTTTTTTTACCATCCTTGCGGATCATTTCCAAAGCTTTCAGGCGTTTCTTCTCTTTTTCGGTCAGGCCTTCGTCTTTGGGTTTTTCTTTTTTCTTTTTGGGCTTAAAAGCATCTAGGTCAATCTTTTCAAATACCTGCTTTTTAGGCTCTTCCTTTTTTGCCGGTTCTTTTTTCTCTTCTTTTTCAACAAGGTCTTCTTTAACCGGTTCAACTGGTTTCTCAGAAACAACCTCAGCAATTTTTTCTTCAGGCTTATCCTCTACAACCGGCGTTTCTTTCTTAACGACAATCTCTTCCTTAACAACATGACGGGATAGCTCCTCAGTCCGGTCTTCAATCGATTTTTTAATTGCTTTCATATAATCAGACTGAACAGCACCAGTTGCCTGGGCTTCGACCGTATCAATATTTGTTTCTTCGGTACTTGATTCTTTTTTACGCTCTCTTAATCGATCCGCCTTTTCCTTTTCCGAGGCAAACCGTTCAACAATTTCAAAATACAGTTCTTCCGGAACAGCTGAATTAGGGCCTGTGATCTTCACACCCTGCTTCTCCAAGAAACCTTTTATTGAATCCAAGCCTAAATTAAGTTCTTTGCAAATCTTAAAGAGTTTATATTTCTTTGCCATTAATGCTCCAATAACCCATCTTATTCTTCATCTTCTGTATCCAGATACTTCTGGACTACTTCCCAAATTTTATCAACTGTTTTTGGCCCGATACCATCAATTTCTTTCAGGCCGTCAACACCTTTTTCTGCCAGGTCGGAAATATTTTTAAGACCGGCGTCCACTAACTTTAATTTTACTGAATTTGCAAGCTCTTCCACATCTCCAATTGCTGTTGAAGCATAGTCAATTGAACTTTCGGAATCATACTCAGATTCCTTTATGGGCTCGATTTGATAATCGGTTAATAACGATGCCATACGCAGGTTTACACCATTCCGGCCAATTGCGAGCGCCATCATATCATCCGGAATTACCGCAACCGCCATACGTTCATCTTTATTTACGATTATTTTTACAGGCTTTGCAGGGGTCATGGCACGCATGATAAAAATTTCCGGTTCCGATGAATAACTTATAATATCAATTTTTTCGTTATTCAGTTCTTTTACGATTGATTGGATCCTTACGCCCTTCATGCCCACACATGCACCAACAGGGTCAATGCGCCGGTCAATCGATTCTACAGAAATTTTAGACCGTTCACCTGCTTCACGTGCTACTTTTTTAATATCAACAATCCCATCATAAATTTCCGGAACCTCCAACTCAAACAAGCGGATTAAAAATTGTTCATCAGAACGGCTAACAATAATTTCAGGCCCACGACCTGTATTCCGTACCTCTTTTATTAAACAGCGGATTGTATTGCCACGCCGTAACCGTTCATTATAAATTTGCTCATCCCTTGGCAGAAATACTTCCGTTTTATCAACATTTACATACATACCACGCTTATGGATCTGATGTATATCGCCAATTATTATTTCACCAATTCTATTTTCATATTCCTCGATCAGGTTCTCTTTTTCAAAATCCCTGATACGCTGGTTTAAATTTTGTTTTGCTGCAACTATTAAACGACGGCCAAAAAGGACCGGATCAATTACTTCAACAATCTCTTCGCCCATTTCAGCATCTTCATCTATTTTAAGGGCATCTTCTAAAGTGATTTCAGAAACCGGGTCTTCAACAGTTTCAACAACTGTTTTTTCCTGGTATATTTCAATATCACCTTTGTCGATATTTACAATTACATCAAAGTTATCCGACGTGCCATACCTTTTTTGGATCATACCAATAAAGATATTTTCCAGCATATCACGAAGGTTTTCTTTTTCAATTTTTTTATCTTTGGCGATTTGAGTGATCGCTTCCATTATATCTATATTCATCGGGCTAAAATACCTCCTACCATTGCAGCTTTATTTTCACTTACCTGATTGCAGTACGGGGAAAGCCGGTTTCTTTTCCTTTATCCGTTTCGATAACAAGTGAATCTGTATCAAAAGACTTAAGAAAACCAACAATATTTTTTTTTGATTTACCATCCTCAAAAAGAAAGGTAATTTCCTTACCTATGTTTCGTTTGTATTGAAAATCTTTAATTAAGGGCTTGTCTAACCCCGGCGATGAAACATCCAGCCTGTACTTTTGCGGGAAGGCATCGTTAAAATCAATTTCATCCTGGATAGCCCGTGATAATTGTCCACACTCGCCTAACGTTATACCTTCCGCGCTATCAACATATACTTGGTATAACGGCCTGCTTTTATCACCTTTCACTTCGAGCTCTATCAAGTGCAGGTGCATATCTACACAAAGTTCTTCAATAATATTCAGAAGCCTGTCGTGGCTGGTCATCAAATCTCCAATAAACAAAAAAAGTGGGTTTATACCCACTTCACACAGCTGATTAATATAAGACTGATAACATAGATTTGCAAATTTAACTACATGCTTCCTGGTTGATAAAATACTTTGACTTATTTCAAAAAAACTAATTTCAATAATTTATATATCATACAAAAAATATTCTAAAAATTCGAAAAAAAAAAGGGCGCCTCTGGCGCCCTTTTTTTACAAAAATTACTTATAGAGATATTGAAGCCGTTAATGCTGTGTTAAATTTTGGAGCAGGCAACACATAAAAAGTTGTTTTGCCATTAAGTGCATCGTTTCTTCCATAATCCCGCGAATATCTTGCAGAAGATATATTTTCTTCGTTTAAGATATTATATAAATTCAACCGTAAGTTAACCCTAGAGGTACCTACTTTAAACTTATAGTTTACTGCTGCGTTCACTTCTTTAAATGCATCTAATTTGGTATCATTGGAATAATCAACATAGAATTCATCCCAATAATCAAATCCAAGTGAAAAGCGGACATTGTCAATCGTATAACCAGCTTCGCCATCAAGCATAATTCCTGGAGAAAACGGAACAATATTTCCTTTTACTTCCGTCGCATCTAATCCAAAAATTTCTTTAACGCTCATACTTTGCCATTTGTTAACCGCATAAGAGACAGAAAGCATCCCATCGATATCGTCGATTACAGTATTAGCGGCAAGCTCAAAGCCCATATGGCGTGCATTACCAGCATTAACCACTTCAGTTTCGTCAGATTGATTTGTTATACGCTCAATTTTATCCTCAAAATCCATAACATAAAGGTTAGCGTTAATACCTATCATGCTGCTGGAGTAACCAACACCAAATTCAATATTTGTAAGGGTTTCAGCCTTTAAATCGATGTCTTTTGGCCCACGTGTTCTATCATACCAATCACCAACCTTAGGTTCCTTTTTTGAAATACTGTAATTACCAAAAACATTAAGGTTTTCATTAATATTATAGTTAACACCAAATTTTGGCATAAAGAAACTATAAGTTCTTTCATAGTCACCGGAGCTGAAATTGCCATCATCAACTGTTGGCTTATATGTTTTGCCAATAAATTTCTCAGCTGCAAAATCATAAATTTCAAAAGGTCTTTCTTCAACCCTGTAGCTATAATTTGCAAACTGTCCATCAATCATTATAGTAATGTCTTCAACAGGGGTAATCATGATCCGGCCAAAGGCAGAAAGGTTATCTACAAAACCATCATAATCATAACGTCTCTGAACTTCGTCCAAAATTTTAACACCACCTGTTTCAAGGTCGACTTTTCTAAAATCGAAGGATTGTGCTGTGTGGCGTGCTTTCCAAAAACGAGCTTCCCCACCAAGAGTAACAGTAAACATATCGTTAATCTTATGTTTATATGCTGTATTTGCGCCAAACTGTCTGTGCAAACTCTGAGAATCATTTCTCCAGGAATGAGCAAACGAAGACGAAATTAGCATTCTACCCTTGCTAACATAATCTGTATTTCCGTTATATGTATAACTTGTATCTGCTGCATTATATCCTTGTAAAGAAACACCTGTTTTCTCATAAATATAACGTGCATGGCGTCCAAAATATTTTGCATCTGTACCTTCGCTAATATCTTTAAAGCCAATTGCACCGGTTTTCACATCGAACACATCATTTCTTAAGTAGCGTCCACCGCCTGTTCCGGTAGTTGCAAATACGCGGGTAGTTAAGAATTGATCTTCAGAAATTTTCCAATCATCATGAAGTTCGTACTGCGGTTTATAATAATAATTTTCCTGATATGGGGTATTTGTACGGTTATATTCACGACCTAATGTCTTCATTAATTCCAAATCAGAAGTTGTACGTGTCTGGTTATGTCGCTGTGGGGCACCGTGCAAGTTAATGGTAACAACATGGTCACCGATAAAGCTTTGCGCACCAATGTAAAAAGAATGGCCATTATAATAAGTACCAGGCATATAAGAATCACCAGATTTTCTCTCATAACGTGCAAAGATATTCAAAAGGCCATCGTACATTAATCCTGTACCGTAAGCAATCGAGAACAACTGATTGCCATTATTTACATTTTGACGTCCACCAGTACCATCTGCAACTTTGGCATCACCATTAAAGTAATTTACTGCAGACCCTGTAACCTCTAATTTGCGGGTTGGGGAATATTGGGAAGTATTAATATTAACAGACCCACCAAAGGAACCGGAACCAACTAAAGAAGCACCAACACCTCTTTGTACCTGGATAGATGCTGCTGTTCCAGATAAGCCTGTCCAGTTTGACCAATAAACTTTTTGAGACTCTGGATCATTTTCAGGGATACCATTTACAAGAACCTGAACATGTTCAGCATCCATGCCACGAATAAAGATTGAGCTCTCACCTAAACCAGCTGTTGATGTAAAAACACCCGGGATGGCTTTTAGTAAATCCGGTACATCTTGTGTAGAATATTGATCTTTAATATCACCTCTACTTAGCTCAGTAAAAGCAATTGGTGTTTCCCTTTCCTTAGCGCGAGAAATTTCTACTGTAATGGTCTCACTCAATAAATAGTCTGCTTCCAATTCAATTTCTAAGACTAAATCACTACTCGTAACAGAAACTGTTTGTGATAATTCTTTGTAACCAACATAATTAAAAACTAAAGTTTGCTCACCGGCAGGAACATTTTGAATCACAAAATATCCATCTGCATCGGTCGCTGCACCAAGGCTTTCACCTTCAACGCTAATATTAGCGCCAACTAATACTTCACCTGATTTTGAATCTGTAACAACACCTTTTACATCGCCTCCAAAAACGATCATAGGTAATAACAGAAGTGCCAAAATAATTGTAAGTTTACTCACACATACCTCCTAAAGTAATTGTAAATATTTATTGAGTTAAGAATTGTTGAAGTTAGTTAAGATTGATTATTCACCCCCTCCTTTCTATATAAAGAATATCAATCTAAAATATTTATTTCTTAATGTGATAAAAATATGAATTCAATGTGATCTCTGTCAAATTCTTTTTATAGGTAACTAAGTGATTAAAAATACTTAATTTACTTTAAATTAGTTGTAGAATTGAAAAAGATAGATTGATAAATATAAGGTGAAAAATGGGAAAGTATTATAAAAAAATGGATAGAAGGTAAAAAATATGTGGCGGGTAATATCTTACACAGGAACTTATTTAATCTTCAGTTCCTTATTAATCAAATCATTAATTACATGATTGTAGACTTCATCTCGATCATAAAACTTATTTTTAATACGCAATTTTATTAGATCAATTTTTTGCTTTTCGATCGTACTGACCTGAGTTGTATTGGTCATCCCCCCCTCTTTCTTTTTTTTCTCCATACCCTTTAACAGTATTATGATTTTGTTTATACACACTAAAGTCGGAGAAGGCAAAGAAAACTTTAATTTGTGCGTTGAAACAAATTAGTATTATTCAAGAGAAAAAACTTAATATCGGGAGATTAATTTAATGCGGGTTTTTCTTTTGGAATGTTTAACACAAACTTATTTCCGGTACAATCAGAATTATCCAAATATAACTGGCCTTTATGTGCCTCAACCGCCATTTTAGAAAATGTAAATCCTAATCCTCTCATCAGGCGATAGCCTTCATTCTTTATTTCTATCTGGCTGTACTTTTCAAATACGGATTGCTGATATTTAGGTGGGATTTGAATTCCGTCATCAATAATTTCACAATTGACAACATTATTACTAAAGGATGTATTGATGTTTACTTCCCCTTCAGAGTTAATATTTGATACGGCAAAAGTAATAAGGTTATCCATTACCCTTTCAAAAACAGAGTGGTCTATGTACGTCAGTGGTACATCTTGAGAAAGTTCTAATATTACTTTTTTTGTATTGTTTTCCGGATAATCACGCACCTTGTCCACACATTTTTTTATAACATCATTTACCCTGATCAGCTCTTTATTGAGCTTCATCTTACCGGATTCAATTTTTGATATATCAATAAGGTTCATAACCATACTTAGCAGGTTTTTTGTACTCCGGTCAATTCGGTCAATATACTTTTTTAAGATATTTGTCGCCGAGTCAGATAGCCCCATGCCCATCATTTGTAAGTTACCCTGAATGATAAAAATAGGATTCTTAATATCATGCACGATTAAATGTGCCAAGTCGTCTTTAAACTGGTCAACACGTAACAGTTCTTTATTTTTTCGTTCCAACTCATCGTGATATTTTTTAATTCTTAAAAGGGATTTAACGCGGGTAAGTAACTCAACATTTTCAAACGGTTTTGTGATAAAATCATCCGCTCCAACTTCGAGGCTATGAATTTTATCCTTTAACTCTTTAAGCGCGGTTATCATAATTACAGGGATAAAGCGGGTCTCGGGGTTCTTTTTAATACGTTCACAAACTTCAAACCCACTCATTTTTGGAAGCATAATATCCAATAAAATAATATCAGGGGGATTACTGGCAACTTTTTCAATTGCAGTTTCGCCATCCATAGCAACAATAAGTTCGTAGTTCTGCGGCTTTAAAAAATATGAGATTAAGTCGATATTATCTTGTTTATCTTCAACAATAAGAATCTTAGGCTGAGCTGATTCAGCGCACATACATTTTCCCTGGAATAATTTTCTATGATAAAGTTAAGAGTGAACGGTGAAACTATATTTTAGGCATAAGTCATTTTTGTAATTTCTTTTCTTAGCCTGGACATCGTTTCTGAATGAATTTGGGAAATGCGCGATTCTGACACACTTAATATTTTGCCAATTTCTTTAAATGTTAGTTTTTCATAATAATATAATGTAATGGCAAGGCGGGTTTTTTCGGGAAGTTTTTTTATAGCTTTTAGTAAGATTCTTTTCATTTCGTCATCCTCAATTTTGTCATTAGCGCTGACATAATCAAAATCTTCAATAACATCATATAAATTCTGCTTGTTTGAATCATCAATCGGCTTGTCCAAAGAATAAACATTTACGGCGTTTACATCTTTTTTCCAGTTATGCAGGTCAGAAACCTCGATGCCTAATCCATTGGCCATTTCAGCCTCGGTATAATTACCCGAAAATTTTTGATCCATCTCAACAGCTTTTTCTCTGATATTGTTGAGCTTGGCCCGGAGAGAACGTGGCACCCAATCAAGTTTTCTTAACTCATCAATAATAGAGCCTTTGATACGGGGAATTGCATACGTTTCAAATTTAATCCCATAAGCCGGGTCAAAGCGTTCAATCGCTTCACATAAACCTAAAATTCCAATCTGATGCAAATCACCTTCTTCGATAGCTTGCGGAAAGTTTTTAATCATCTTCCTCACAACATACTTTACCAAACCACTATATCGGAGAATGAGTTGCTGACGGAATGCATTACTATTATATTGTTTGTATTCGTGCCACATGGTATCAACGGCTTGCTGCATTTTGCCCCCTTAATATTGGTATGAAATAATTTGATTGGCTTTTATGCATCTACTATGCCATAATTCTGTTATTTTTCTACAAAACAATCAAGAACTATCTATAAGTTATTGTTTTTTATATATTTATATGGCTTTTTTTTATATATTTTTTACCTAAAACGACTATAAAAATAAATTAAATAAATTCTAAAGTGTACTTATTATCATCACTGGACTGTTCGGAATCTCAACAGGTGTAAACCCATGAATGAGCATTTTTTTCTCAATTTACTTTAATAATTTTTTGTATTATGCACTATATTGATTAATAATTGATCGTTCTTCTGTTAAATCTATTTCTATGATTAAAATACTTAAAACAATTGGAACTGATTTTCTAAATCTTCTTCTTCCCGCAATCTGTATTTCGTGTGACCAATCCCTTCAGGATGGCAGACTAATAATCTGTGAAAAATGCTATAACAGCCTCCCCAAAATCTCTCCCGAGCAAACTAACGCTTTTATAAACAGACTCGCCCGGCGCGACTTTAATAAAATTTATATTATGTTCGAATTTTCAGAACTATTTCAGAACCTGATGCACTTGTTCAAGTACGATGGGCACCAGGTTATTGCAACCTACTTTGCTGCGACGATTAAGAAAAAACTAAAAATGGATTATGACATTATTGCATTTGTTCCCCTGCATAAAACAAAACAACGGGAAAGAGGATTTAATCAAAGTGAAGTAATTGCTTATTTTCTCTGTAAATTATCCGGTTTAACTTTTGGTAAATCAATCCTTTTACGCGATAAATATACGCAATCTCAAACCAAGCTTAACAGAGCTCAAAGAAAAGAAAACATGAGGGATGTATTTAAGGTTGTGGAAAACATCGAGAATAAAACTATTCTCCTGATTGATGATGTGATTACAACCGGCGCAACAATCAACGAATGCGCGCGGGTGTTAAAAGCAGCTAAATGCAAAAGAGTGGACATTGTTGCAATGGCCACTCCTGTAAATATCCTTCAATCTAAATTGGAGATTGACGGTTCTTGATTAATTTTGATTTAAAAAAATTTCCAGCTCTTTTCTATCATTGCCAACAGCTTCAAGTAATTCTTCGGCGCCATCAACTGAATTTGAAGACCCAAGGTCCTCAAGGTGTAAAAAATGGCCGGCTAATCGTGTAACGTTCAAATTTGCCGAGGCCCCTTTTAGGCTATGAGAGAGAGAACGTAACTCCCCAAAATTTTTTTCGTTAATTGCTTTTTGTATGTCTTTAAAATTTTGATCAATCTGAAGAATTAGTTCTTCCAACAATTCTGTTAAAAATTCTTCATCCCCTCCAAGCCTGTCCAAGGCTTCCTGATAATCGATAAGATTTGTACTCATTTTGATTATTCCTTTAAGTTTTCTTCCGTCATTTTCTCATTCGACCTGATATATCTTTGGTTTAGATTTGTTTTCTGTTGATTGAATTTTAACCACTTTTTTATTAATTAAAAAAAACTTATTTTAATAAAAAACCTATCCTATTTCAATTTTCAACTTAAATTTTCATCCGGAGAACTTTGTGGAACATTTTGGTATATGGTCACTCATGCCCCCTGTCATCGCAATCATCTTAGCCATTAAAACGCGCCAGGTTTTTATCTCACTCCTATTTGGCATCTGGTTGGGCTGGATTATTTTAAACCGGTGGGATTTGCTGGCAGGGTCAATCGCTACAATCCAGGCCTTAGTGGATGTTTTCAAAGATTCCGGCAATACACGCACAATCATGTTCAGTTCGCTTGTGGGCGCTCTGATTGCTTACATCCAGAGATCGGGCGGCGTTGATGGCTTTATCAAGATTATGAGCGCAAAACTGAGCAAACTTGGCACAGGCGAGAAGTCCCGCAAAAGAGTGCAGCTCTATGCCTGGCTGACCGGTGTAATTGTTTTTGTAGAATCCAGCATCACCGTATTAACCGTTGGTTCTCTTTTCCGGCCTTTATTTGACCGTTATAAAATCTCCCGTGAAAAACTGGCATATATTGCCGATTCCACCTCTGCGCCAATTTGTATCTTAATTCCCTTTAACGCATGGGGCGCATATATTATCGGCCTATTACTGGCACAGGGAATTTCTGATCCCATCATGGTGCTTATTAAAGCCTACCCTTTTAATTTTTATCCTATCCTGACACTCGTTGCTGTTTTAGTGATTATTCTCTGGCAAAAAGATTTTGGCCCCATGAAAAAAGCGGAGTACCGTGCGAAAATAGAAGGAAAAGTTTTGGCCGACGGCGCCCAACCGATGATCTCGGACGATGTGGTTGGCCTGACAAAAAAAGAAGGTGTGCCTGCCAAAGCACACAATATGATTATCCCAATAATCGCAATGGTTTTGATGATGCCGTTTGGGCTGGTTTACACGGGCTGGGGCGTCGATGTAAATTTCCAGACACATGATTTTATATGGAAAATATTTAGTTCCATGAGCAATGGCTCTGGTTCTACAGCCGTTTTATGGGCGGTTTTAGTTTCAATTTTTATAGCGGCTACTATGTACAGGGTACAAAAAATATTTAGAATGAAAGAATTGATTGAGCTGGCTTTTAAGGGAATCGGGGGCTTAATACCACTGGCTTTATTGATGATGCTGGCCTTCGCCATTGGCAAGGTAAGCAAAGATTTAGGCGCCGGATTATTCATCGCTGAAATCACCAAAGAATGGCTCAGCCCGGCCATGGTACCGGTAATAATTTTTATTACAGCCAGTTTTATCGCTTTCTCCACCGGCACATCGTGGGGAACTTTTGCCATAATGATGAGCATCGCCATTCCCATGTCACAATCGATGGATGTAAGCATACCTTTGGCTGTTTCGGCAGTATTGGGTGGCGGCGTTTTTGGCGACCATTGTTCGCCGATCTCGGACACAACAATAATCTCATCTATGGCTTCGGCCAGCGACCATATCGACCATGTTAAGACGCAGCTACCTTATGCGTTGGTTATTGGCGGGATTAGTTCCGTTTTTTATGTCATCAGTGGTTTTCTGTTCTAATTTTTGCAGATAAAGGTAATATAAAAACAACCATGCGCCGGCAATTGCACCGGAAACCATAACAAGGACATCTGTTATATCGGGAACACGGGTTGCTAAAAAGACCTGGGTCACTTCAATTGCAAAGCTAAACAGAAAAACAATCAATGCGGTAAAGAAAATCCGCATGCCAGCCTTGAACGTTTTGGGGAAGTAAGAACAAATTGCCCAGCCAAGGGGAAAAGAAAAAACAAACGAGTACATCAAATCCTTAATATTTAAAAATGACGTCTCTTTAAAATAATGATAAAACGGGACAAAACTTTTTATTGTCACATCCGAAAATGAAGCGCTGCTAAAACTAAAAGGCGCCAAACCATCAATAAGAATGTAACAAGCTATAAAAAAATACGCCGCAGTAAGATTGTTTTTTAGAAAAAATAATTGCTTGCCAAAACCGCCACGATTTAATCCGAGATAAAAACCCGCCAAAGCAGCCAGAAAATAGTTTATATTTCCCGGAATGGCGTAAAACAAGATATAGACAGCCTGCACGAAGATTAGTGTTAAACTGAGGAGTACAAAAACCTGTACGAACACAGGCCGGTTGCCCATCTTTTTTTCATTGCTTAGCAACAAACCGAAAACCAGATAAAATAAAAACTCCCTGCCAAATTGAAAAACTGAAACGCTTACAAAAGGGATCAGCTCTGTTAGTTGCCAGGCTTGGGCGCTATTTTGTACCTGAAAAATTATGGTTTCGGGGAAGATAAAATCAATGCATTTAAAAAATAAAAATAGCAGAAGAAAAAAAGCATAAGGCTTATGCAGCAGCAGACTGTTAAACTTTTTTAATAATTCATCAAAATAGTTTTTAATAAAACGGATGGCAACCCAGCCGCCAATTGCCGCCCCGATGGAATTGGTAAACAAATCGTGGACGGATGAAACGCGATATTTAAAAAACACCTGGCTGAATTCAATAAAAAAACTAAAAGCAAGGCCAAACAAAATTGTTTTTTTTAAGATTTGTCCGGAACGGGAATTGAAATAAAACACAGCGGCCGCAAAAAAACCAATCGGTAAAAAGAGAACAATATTGCCGACAATATCGGTTAAAGGGATAAGCGACCCGTTATGAAAAAACGGTGTCCATTCAATTAATCCAAAATTGCGAATTATTTTTGACGGCTTTATGTAAAGGCGAAAGGGAATTAACGTATTGTATAAAATCAATAAAGCGGAAAATACCAATCCAAATTTTGCCAGGCGGCCACGACGTTCACTCACTGTTCAGAACCCTTCTTTCAAACCTCGACATAGCGGAGTAAATCAGCGCCTTCGTAGAGACGGACAATCCAACCTTTGTATTCCATATCCGAAATTAGTTTTTTTAAATCATCCATCGGGAGCTGATACCTAAAAGCAAAATGCCACAGGTCAAAAGGGGCAATATGCAGCTCAAATAAAATCAGCTCATCAATATCCAACTGAATGCCGTCCTCGGTTTTTTTGATGATCCGCTCCATTTCCTGGATACCTTTTGGCTTGATATGCTTCACCGTAAAATAGTAATTTTCCTCTTCAAGGTCGCAAATGGGATAGCCATTTTTCTCTTTTAAAAACTGGCCAAGCAGATCGATGCTTACCAGGTAAAGATCGTCCCCTTCGCCCCAGAGATCGTTCCAAACCCTGTTTTCGATTTTTTTAAGCCATTCAAAAAACAGTATTTCGCTTGGGGGAACTTTCATCAATGCCCGTCCATGAAAATGATCGACAATTGTTGCCACTTTCTTGCTATCAAGGCCGGCGATTTCTTTATCCGAAAACTGAATAAAATTATTCTCGGAATGATCGGCTTCTTTTTGTTTGATTAAATCGTGTATATTCATAAATACTTTTTATCCGGTTATTATTTTAATGCGTCTTCAACTATGGTGATCACATTATCCAAGGCCTCTTTGGCCTCTTTTTTCAGCGCCGAACACCGCTTGCGCATATCGGCGTTAAAACCGTCGTCAGAAATATCCTTTAAATTAATCAGCACATTATAGATGCCGCCTTTTACGCCGGTGTAAGCCATTTGTGCCCCAACTCCCACATCGGTGATGGAAGCGGGATTGCCATATTTTACAACCGTTTCGGCCAGTTTAATTGCCCGGAAACTTTGCCGCGCCGTGTTAAATGGGACGTTTACCGCTTGCTTTAAGCCATCGAGCATAGCTTCTTCACGCACTTTTTTTTCGGCATCTGTTTTGGCCGGTAATCGCCGTGCATCCATATAAACGTTAAATGCGTCGGTGTCCGCGTCAACTGCCTTTATAAGGGATTGTTTTACTTCCTGACAGGTTTCGGCAGCTTCGTTTAAGATTTCATCCACTGCCTCGCTGCCCCGGCGATTTGCGGTAAGGGTTGCCACCATCGATGAGAGCGACGCACCCAAAGCGCCTGCCAATGCGGCAATGGAGCCACCACCCGGCGCGGCAGATTCGCGCGAAACTTCATCGGTAAAATCGGTCACCTTCATTTCCACCAATGCCGTATCAAGGTTTTGGGGCAAGCCAAGCACACGTTCCTCGATATTAAAATCGGCCACGTCTGTTAAGCCCAGTGATTGTACCGCCGTATTCAAAATATCTTTTATCGGGATGCCAACCGCCCTTCCCTGCTTTCGTAGATAATATTTTCCCGTTTCCAACAACGCGGGGTACGGCACCATGCCAACAATTTCACTGCCTGTTACCACAAGGCCACGCTCTGCGGCAAGTGTGCGTGTCGCTTCAAGCACATCCTGCACGGAGGTGATATTATAATCGGTAAGATTAATGGAAATCTGTGCCCGGTCAAACTCTGGCACAACCCAGCCAATGGATTTTGCATGAGAGAACAACCCCGGTTTTTTTACGGATTTCCCTTCCGGCTTTTCAGGATCGATCGCATTTAGTTTTAGCAAAGCAGCCAGGTCATAATCATGCGCGTCCTTACAATGGCGGGTGGTTTCGTTAATGGTTTTGCCGGAAAAATCACATGTGCCACAAGGATAATCCCCCGCTTTATATTTTAAAATGGTCTGGCCTTTATAATAAAAAGGTTGTGTATTTCCCCGACGCGCAGAGCGTCCTTTCTCACGTAGTTCAAAGGCAATATCCGTTGCATGGAGTTTTTCGCGCGTGTTAAGGCTGATATTATAGGCAATCAAAAATTCCCGCACGCCCATAACCGTGGCGCCGGCCTTCGCGTTAAATTTTGCCGGCCCAAAATCGGGCTTCCACTCCGGTTTAGCCAACTTGGATTCAAGCGCTTCATACTCGCCTTTACGCACAATGGCCAGGTTTTCCCGCTCCGGTTTTTGCGCTGATTTTTCATAAAGATAAATTGGGATTTGCAGTTCATCGCCCACTCTTTTGGCCACTTCTTTAGAAAGCTCGATACACTCTTCAATCGAAACGCCGCTTACAGGGACAAATGGACAAACATCCGTCGCGCCCATCCGGGGATGCGAGCCCTGGTGCTTGCTCATATCAATCAGTTCCGAAGCCTTTTTGATGGCAAGAAAAGCGGCTTCTTTTACAGCATTGGGCGGCCCGACAAAAGTAACCACGGTCCGGTTCATCTCCGCGCCGGGGTCCACATCAAGCAGCTTAATGCCATCTACCGATTCAATTTCATTAGTGATTTGTTTGATCAGGTTTAAGTCCTTCCCTTCCGAGAAGTTGGGTACGCATTCGATTAATTTATTTTCCATTTTTACTCCTTAAGCGGTCAAAATAAATAAGTCAGTAAATCTACAAAACAGCAGGCTATTTTAAAAGAAGAGGTTTTACAGAAATCCCATTTATATCAAAAAAAATAAACGATCTTTTATAAAACGTGATACATTTTCTTTGGGTCTTTGTAAATTAGCAGATCAATCCACAATAAAAGACAAGGCCATGTATAAAAAAGATTTAGTACAATCCAAGCTTAAGCACATCTACCAAAAAGGGATAAAGCCCGAACAAATAAAAGCCATTTACCGCTTTATCATGCAAAGCAAACCACAAGACCTGCTTTTGTTAAATCCAAATATAATAGCCATCAAACTCGATTTGGAGCAAGGTGATTTACTCGACATAATCATCCTCGGCGTGGTGGAAGGGCTTTTTGAAATGCAATGGGATATGTCCTGCCCGCATTGTGGCGAGATTGCCGACCACTCGCACCACTTTAATGAACTTCCCGGCGAGAGCCATTGCACAAGCTGCAAAGTAAATTTTGATAATTTTGCTGATGAAAACATTACCATCGTCATTTCGTTGCACCCCAATCTTTTTGAAGGTGAAGCGCCTGTGCCCGGCACGGCACGGAAAATTGACAAGCGTGTGCAACCTGTTACTGCGCTCGACCTAATTGGTTCGCCCTTCTTCCGGAAATATTTTTCCTCCGAAGTGCCCGATGTGACACACTCGGTAAAAATCCGCTCGGTGACCGTTTTGTTTACCGACCTTGTCCGGTCTACCGAGTTATACAGCTCGATGGGCGATTTGAACGCGTAGAGTTTTATCAAAGAGCATTTTGACACGTTGTTTCAATCCATCGCTAAAAATTCCGGCGGTGTCATTAAAACCATTGGCGACGCGATTATGGTTATTTTTAAAGAACCTGTCGATGCGGTTAAAACATCATTTGAACTAAAACAAGCGGTGGCCGATTTATTGGTTAAAAATAAAATTAAAAATGATAATTATGGATTAAAAGTGGGCATCAGCAGCGGCACGGCGCTTATCGTAAAAATGAACGATGTTATGGATTTATTTGGAACAACCATCAATATCGCCGCGCGGATTGTAAATTTTGCCGATAATAATTCCGTTTCCACCACACCGTCCATTACAGACAATCCTGAAGTCAAGGAATTTTTGGCCGCTGAAAATATCGAAATGAAACCGGTGCAGGAAAAGTTGAAAGGTATACCCGGATTGAGCGATATTCACCTTCTTGTAAAAAAAGGCAAATGGTACAGTAAAATTTTAGGATAATTTATGTCGGCAAATCCCTGGAAAAAAATTTCAACTAAAGAAATCTATAAAAATAATTGGATCCGTCTGCGGGAAGATAAAATCATCAATCCTTCCGGCAATGCAGGAATTTACAGCGTTGTGGAGGCAAAACCGGCCATTGGGATTGTGCCGATCACAAAAGATTTACAGACTTATATTGTAGGACAGTTTCGCTACCCGCTTGATACCTATTCCTGGGAAATCCCCGAAGGTGGTGGCCTTGAAGGTGAAGACACCTTACTGGGCGCACAGCGTGAGCTAAGGGAAGAAACCGGATTGACGGGAAAAAAATGGACTTTTTTGGATACGCTTTACACTAGCAACTGTTTTACCAACGAGATCGGTTATGTTTATCTTGCAGAAGATTTGCAGCAAGGCCAAGCAGAGCCGGACGATACGGAAGATTTGGTAATCAAAAAGCTGCCCTTTAAAAAAGCGTGGCAGATGGTGTTAAATGCCGAGATAAAAGATGCCCTGGCGGTGATTGGTTTGATGCGCGCTTATAATTATTTAAAATTAAAAAACAGGATAAGTTTTTAACATATTCCTGTTAAACAATTTAAAATCAGCCTAAACAGTATCATCAATTGCCTGGCAGATTATATGGCCGATTAAAATATGCATTTCCTGGATTCGCGCCGTTATATCTGATGGGATGATCAGGTTCAGATCACATTGCCCTGCAAACTCACCACCACTTTTGCCACTCAACCCAAGTGTTTTACAACCCATCTTTTGGGCAACCTTAAAGGCATTAATCACATTGCCGCTATTGCCCGATGTTGAAATCCCGACAAGTAAATCACCCTTTTGGGCCAAGGCTTCGACCTGGCGCGAAAAAACAAAATCATATCCAAAATCATTTGAGACAGCGGTTAAGACGGATGTATCCGTTGTTAAGGCCAGCCCCGGTAACCCCTTGCGTTCTTTCACAAACCGTCCGCTTATTTCGGCAGCCAAATGTTGTGCATCCGCCGCGCTGCCACCATTGCCACAAAACATAATTTTATGCCCTGTCCTGATCGTTTCGACGGCCAGCTCGCAAGCATTTTCAATATCTGAGGCAAGATATTCCACCGTTTTTTCAAATACCGATTGATGCCCGCTTAATTCATTTTTAATCATATTTTTCATATTTATTTCTCTCTAATAATTATTTAAACTCACCCAATTCATTTACCAATAATTGCTGAATATCCTGAATGGATTTCCCCATTGCTAAAGCTAATTTTTTACATTCTTCAAACTCAGGTACCCTTCTAATTCCACCATCCGGCATGATAATTTCTTTAACCAAGACCATCCCCAATGAAGTGTTTATGTTAATCTGCTTTCGCTGTAAAACTGCGCGGGCCACCTTTTGTTTGCGCACACCGATTGTCGTTGTCTCTTTAAATATAATCTCTAAAACAGCCTGTTCTTTATCCACGGGGCATAAAGTAGAGAACAAATGCCCGGGCCGCCCTTTTTTCATCACAACCGGCGTTACAAATGCCTCAACTGCGCCCGCTTCTAAAACCCTATCGATCAGAAAAGGGAAAATCTGCGGATTAAGGTCATCAATATTACATTCAATCAGAATTACCTCGTCAGCTGCTTGCCTGTTTTTAGGCTGAGCCTCGCCAATTTGGATACGCAACACATTAGGCATTTCATCCAAATTGATTGTACCTGCGCCATACCCGGTCGCGGTGATTTTATAAGAAGGAACCTGCGCATGCGAACATAAAGTGGCCAATACAGCCGCTCCGGTTGGCGTTACAAGTTCTTTGGGAACGGGACCCTGATTAATCGTAAAATTTTCCAATAAATAAGCCGTTGCCGGAGCCGGTACTGGAAAAGTTCCGTGGGCAATTTTAACCATCCCACCGCCAACAGAAATTGGACTGCAATAAGCGGTATCAACTTGTAAAGAATGAAATGCCAAAGCAGCGCCGCAAATATCAATAATTGCATCTAACGCACCGACTTCGTGAAAATGAATTTTTTTAATATCTGTTCCATGCACGCGTGCTTCGGCCTTGGCAAGGTTTAAAAATATTTTTTTGGCCGTTGTTTTTACTTTGGGTGGTAGCTGTGCTTTCTCAATGATTTTTTCGATATCGGCAAGATGACGGTGTACATGTTCATCGGGGAAATCTATATTTATTTTTATGGAACTTAGCCCCTTTTTAAGCACTTTTTTTATACTGATTTTTACATGGGGCAAGTTTAGTTTTTCAGGTAAATCTATCAAAACCTTGGGCTCAAGGCCAGCATCAATAAACGCGCCAAGAAGCATATCCCCGCTGATACCACTAAAACAATCAAAATAAAGTAAACGCATTTTTTAGCCAGATTATTATTTGCCAATCACCCTGATAAAGAGATGGCAAAATATTTTAAAGTTAGAATGGGTTAGGCAAGCTTGGGGAATTTAGAGAAGTTGAAAAATATGTGCAAAAATATCGTCGATTAGTTTTATAAACAACCTAAAGTTTGCTTGCCTGTTATTTTAAAACTTAATATGGGTAAGAGTAGGATTATGATTAAAAACTTAGAAAGTTTGCACACACTAAGTCACACAAAACCAAATATCTTGATGGGGATATGAACTCTCATTCAAAGCATTAATAATACCTTAACCTATTCCGCAGAAATATCCATGACAACCAAAGTCAGGTCATCTTCAAAAGACTCTGTGCCTGTAAACTTTTTTAAATCAACCACCACTTTTGTTAAAAATTCTTCCTGTCCTATTTTTGCATATTTTATAAGATTATTTTTAACACGGTCTTCACCGTATTGCTCGTTTTTATCATTTACCTCTTCGTGCAGGCCATCGGTAAAAATAAACAACCTGTACTTCCCTTTAAACAGCAACTCCTTCTTTTCATAGGTAATTCCCTCGTCCATAATACCGAGTAAAAAACCTTCGGAGTCGAGTTCTTCAATTTCATTCGTCTCATAATTATAAAGCAACGGCAAGGGATGCGCAGCGTTGCTATATAAAAATTTGTTTGTATGCAGGTCGATAATCCCATAAAAAGATGTAAAAAAATCCCCAGTTTGTACAACCTGGCAAAAGTCCTGGTTTATTTTTGTATAAACACTGGCCGGGTCCATATCTGTGGAAGAATATTTTTGGAGCGTAATTTTAAACATAGCCGAAAGCATAGCCGAAGCCACCCCATGCCCGGAGGCATCGGCAACCAAAATCCCCACAAAACGGTCATTAATCTGGAAAATGTCATAATAATCGCCACCTAATTGATTTGAGGGGGAGAAGGATACGGCAAATTTATAATTTTCCAGAACAGGCAAATATTCCGGTAACAGGCTTTTTTGAAAATCCCCGGCCTTTTTTAAGTCTTTTAACAGGCCCTTATTTTGCTTTTCGATTAGATGGTTTTGTTTGGTGATTTTTTCCATCAATTCGAGTTTATCCAAACTAATGGCAAGATACTCGGAAATAGTTTCCATCATAAAAATATCGCCATCGTCCAAGGTCATTTTCTCAGAATTCTCAATATGAAGGAGGCCATAATTTCTATTTTTTGATTTTATTGGGAAAGTAAAGATACTAAATACATTTTTGCTTAAACCCTCCGACTCATCGTCAGAACCTGTGGCATTTGGCAATAACACACTATTCCCATTATTAAAAACCCGACCAAACAAACCTTCCATTTTAAATTCACTATCGATAGGAAATTTCTTAAAAATATCCTGAATAGAAATTCCTGCAGCCGCCCGTAATACTAGCTTTTTTACCTGATCGTCTGCCAGAAGAAAAAAGATATTTGCCGATTCAAAAAAAGTTGTCACCAGGCGCTTACTTATAAAATCCATCAACTCACCAACCCCACTGCTGGCTACAACCCTTTTGCCAATCTCATTTATAGTTTGTACCTGCAAATACCTTTTT
>JAJRVW010000108.1 GCA_024277115.1 Calditrichota bacterium | reverse complement strand
TTCATAATTCGTAATTCATAATTTATTATTGTACTTGGGTTAAACGGGTTGGGGTAGTTTTGGGAAAGTGAAAATTTATTTGGGGTTAGGACAGGTTCGTCATCTTTAAAGGCCGTCGGTAATTTACCGGTATAATAAAACTCTCTTACAGCGGCGGCTTTGCGTTTAAGTTCCGTAATGCTATCCAGATGGTCTTTGCCTCGTGCCATAATGATGGCATAAACCACTTCCTGCGAATCACCAGGCGCGAAATCAAAAGGGCCCGTGCCAATATCAAGGCGAAAATCATAACCATTGTGTTCAATGCCTCCCGGCCAACCTTCACCCATGAACCAGCCTGTTCCGGCAACAGGGTCTCCCGTTAAAGGCACATCGACCTCCTGATTTGTGTTTGGATCTATAAATTTTTCTCCGGAATAGGTTTTTCTTCCCCGCAAATTATTAAATAAACTAACGGCCCCATCATTATAAGAGGGAGGCATCATATCCGATAAAGAGCCTGTGTTTCCCCATGCGGCAAATCCACTAAGGTTTGCGTTGGAAAAGCCGTTGATCCAATTACCAAAGAACAACGCTTCATCTTCCACTGATCCTGGCTTGAGCGGGCCCTGAAGAAGAAGATAACCCAGTGCAGGTGGATTTATTCCATAAATATTATCCTCTGGGGTAGCGTTCCAGACATAGGCTAAATTTAAACTTGTATCACAACCAGTAAAGTCATCTCTCGGCCAGCCCAAATCAGAATCGGAAAAGTATCCCAGATACATCTCTTTAATATGAGAATGACTCTTATTAAAGATTTGATATTTCTTAAAGACTACATCTTTTAAATCTGTGCTCTGGTTGAATCCCCATATTGAAAGTCTCACTTCTATCCCAACCGGGGCAGAGCCATAAGCAGATTTTGAGCTATCCAGATCATTAAAAACCATCCAATTATATTCATCCCCAATATTTTCGGGCGTATCAATTTGCCAATTATAAATACCATCATTGTCTTTATCTATCCAGGGGGCGCCTAAATTAACCGGCCAATTTTTCCAATCATATTCAAGCCTCTGTTTTACAGGGCCGGCAGGTAAGCTCTCCCAATCCGGGCGAATTTTATATATGCCAATATTTGGATCATTTGGCTCAGCTGCTATACCAATATTCAAAATATTTCCAGGCTGCATTCCGGTTCTATACCAATTGCCATTCGCGATCGTATCACTTTCGTTAATGATCCCAGCCCAGGTCATACCATCTTTTAAAACAGAATATTGAGTAGCATTTTTTCCTCCAGGCCATAGTAAACCATATTCCATTTGAGAATTGTCAGAACCTGTTCCATCCGACGAGAAGTGCATTAAAATTTCGTTTATTGCAATGTAATCCTGGTGTTTTGCGCCAAATGAAAATGTGTAATAATTCTGGTCAAAAACCTTTGGCAGGGTAATTGATGATATCCTGATTTTGTTAAAATATGACTGCTTGCCTGGTGTCTCCCAGTTATAGCCAGGTAATGTATCCTGTATTTGGGTAAGCGTCACCCAATCATTTTGATACTCATTCGTCCATTCAATTAAAATTTCACCATAACCAGAAGAGACCCATTCAATTGTATAGTTTTTGTTAACAATAAGTCGCTCACCACTTTGCGGCCGACTAAGGATAAGATATTCCGATTCACCCCCTGGAGAATATTTTGCCATAAAACCACCACTATTTTTTAACTTTCCGCTAAGAATTATACTGCCATCACTTTCAGTATAGATATCCTGGATTAGTTCAAAAGGGAGGTCTTTTTCCCAAATTATTTGTGCAAGCGTATCCAGCTTGATCAGCTTCTCACCGGCAAGAATGATATTGTCATTTTTATCAATTGTAAAATCATCTAAGCGAGGCAGGTCCTTTAGTTGCCACAAGGTGTCTCCTATCGCATTAGTTCGTTCAATTCGTCCTCTTCTTTTATGAGCAACAATATAGCCACCGTTACTAAGCTCTTCTACCTTATCTCGCAATATCCCATTATACCCCTGCCGCCATTCTTCATTCCCATTCATATCATATTTTACTAAATCACGCTTTCTGCAATAGATATAGCCATTGTCCACAGTTTGCCGAATTTGCAAATCGAAGCTTGTTAACCCGGTTATTGTTTCCATATTAACCCATTGATCATTACCTTCTAAATCTGTTTTTACCATGTAAGTTGTGGAATCATTTGTAAAAAGAAAAAGATAGCCATCATCCTTTGTATACAAAACTTCGCGACTGAAATCGTCTCCGTCATTATCATAAATTTTACTCCACTCGATTTCACCCACTGCACTTAGTTTATGCACCTGAATGGCTGCATCGGTTAATTTTATTGTATTTATAAAAATATAGCTACCATCCAGGGTTTGCCTGATATCAGAATGATAATTATCATATTTCTCAGAAGGTTCAAACTTATGGCCTTCAAAATATTTACGCCATTGTTCCTGCCCATCTTTTTCTATTTTTATAATAATCGTAGAATCACTTTTGGAACTTACGCCACTTATTATCATCCCACCATCTGAAGTTGGGCTTACAGATAAAGCTTGTTCCATTCCGGTTATCTTTTTGCCAAATATATTTTCAGCAATCAATAAATGGGGTGTATATAATGCCCAGATTAGGGCTGTAAATAGTATGTATTTTTTGTTCATAAAAATCCTAAAAATGAATATACTTATCTTAATAACAACATTTTCCGTGTTATCTCAAATTTATCTCCAGCTTTTAGCTTATAATAATACACGCCCGAGGCCAGGTTGGCCGCATTAAATGTTACTTTGTATTCCCCCGCCGGCTGGGTTTTGTTGACTAAGGTTTTTACCTTGCGGCCAAGCACATCGTACACAATTAATTTTACATCATTCGTCTTTTGTAATTCGTAATTTATAACCGTACTTGGGTTAAAGGGATTGGGGTAGTTTTGGGACAACTTAAAATTTTTAGCAAGATTGCTTTCATCATCAATACTGTTAACCGGGTCTTTTACATCACCAAACCAACTAAATACCGCCACGGCCGGATTTTGGATTGAATTGACCCATTGATTTCTTGAAGAGTCTGTTTTGCTGATCATATCGAGGCCAAGAGGGTCTAATGCCCAAAAAGTTGTCTTCCAGTTGGAACCTTCATTACGTACAGCGACAGCGGCGCCATTATTATTAGGATCGGTTAAAACAGGAACGCCACTTGACACTGTCATATTATCAATCCAATTGGCGGTGCCAAGAGGGCCGCTTGGATTATAAGCAAGCCTGGACGAATCATTCTCTGAATAGAGCTGCGCCATCCAGCCCGTTAAGGTGTCTCCGGGAACAAAGTCCACAAAATAAGGATCGGTTGAATTACCATTTAAAATATAACTTACATCTTGTGGGCCAAGGGTCTCAATACCCAAATAATCATACTCAAAACTGCCCGGCGAAAAGGTTGTGTCTTTATAGACGGAAATATAACCATAATCCTGGCCTGAGAGAAAAAGGTTGCGTGGAGTATCTTCTTCAGCCTGGTCCATCCATGACTTATAAACCAAACCAATATCAGCCGGTGAATTATAAGGGCCATCACCCATAATATGGTAAACTTGTTCGTAGTTCTCGAGCAGCTCTAAAGAGAGTGGCCCAAATCGTGCTTCCCAAAAATCAACAGACCAGTTCCAGGTGGCATCCGGTGGTAAGCCGTCTAACCAAAAAGCATTAACGGTGCCAATCCCAAAATTGGTATCATCATAAAATACCAGCCGCCTGCTTGATGGCTGGAATATATAATAAGAAACCTGTTGGCTTTCCGCGTTACCACAGGGTGGATTTTTATACTCTGTCCTGCAAAAGTACCTAACTTCTGTTCCGGGCGGGTAACCGGGAATGTAAGCTTCGAATGTTCCCGGCGAAATACTGTCCATAATCACCGATGTCCAATGGTCCGAATTGCTATCCCAATAATTAAGGCTAACAGTATCTTGAGGGAGGCTTCCACCGGAAGGATTAACATTTTGATATTTGGCCTCAACCCTTCTTGGCTCCTGTGAAAGCGTGGTTGACAAGTAGGTCACTTCTCCAAAAACAGGTGCTCGGCAGCCTGACAATTCCACCGCTACAGTTATATCCCAGCTATAAAGGCGCGTCCACCAGCCATAATCTTCGCCGGGAGCCAATCGGCCATTTCTATAAAATTTAAATCCCGTAATACCCAGCATGTTACTTGCCGCTAACCCGGTCCGCCCGGAGTCCAAAACAGTGCCTTCATTTTTTATGGCAACGCCAAAAATCTCCCCGGTTACAACCTGTGGAGTAAACCCAAGCTGATCCATTTCGACCCAGGTCCACTGACCGTTGATTGCTGTGGCCTCAACAGCTTCCGTACCCCATAAGCTGCTACCAAAAGGGCTGCCCCATAAACTATCCTGTGCAGTTTGACCAGCTTCCACCCAATCGCCGGTTGTCTCAAGATCATCTTCAAATGGGGAAATATCGTTATAGCCATTTCCGGTGGCTTCATAATAGCCCCAATGTGTCGCACCGATATTTTGTGTAGCCTGAATTTGATCTTTATCCCATCTAAATGAGACCAACTTCACGCTTACGGCAGAGTTCTCGTCATCGGTACAAGTAAATGATACAGCTTTAATGCTCATATCTGTTGGCGCTTCAAACCATTGTACCATCACATCCTGTCCAAAAAAGCCAAAGTTTACATTATAGGATGCGTGGGCCGCCCAGGAAAGGGTATCGATAACACCATTTATACCGGCCAAACCGGCATCGTATGGCTTAATACTTTTAAATCCGCGGAAATTTTTTACTGCCCTTTTTATTTGCAGGATTTCATTTTCCGGACCTGATTGTCCCAACGGTTTTAAAAGATTGTTTTGTGCAGATAAAATGGCCGTGTACAGAAATAAAATGGTAAGAATTGCTTTCATCGCCCGCTCCTATTTTTAATTAGATATACCTCTCAGACTTTTCTATCTTGGAAGGCCTCAATACTCAATTACCTCAACAAAAGCATTTTTCGTACTTGTTCAAATTGTTTTCCTCCGCTAAGCTTGTAGTAATATACGCCCGAGGCCAGGTTGGCCGCATTAAATGTTACCTTGTATTCCCCCGCCGGCTGGGTTTTGTTGACCAATGTTTTTACCTCCCGGCCAAGCACATCGTACACAATTAATTTTACATCATTCGTATTTTGTAATTCGTAATTTATAACCGTACTCGGGTTAAAAGGGTTGGGATAGTTCTGCCCTAATACAAATAATGATGGTTGAGACGGGTTCTTTTCTATTATCCCGGTAACAGCGTCATTAAGGAGACCCGCGCCGGCCCCAATAGTACCAATCCAAATTTGATCATTTTCATCTATGGCCACCGATTTAATTTTATTGCCGGGAAGCCCGGAATTTACCACATTATAAACAGACCACTCCACCCCGTTAAACCTAACAAGGCCGGAATTTTCCGTTCCGACCCAAATAGTGTTTTTACTATCCACGGCAAGCGCCGTCAAATTATCTTCGGGCAGCCCGGAGTTTTTTGATTGGAAATTTAGTTGACGTGCCGGAGGTTCAAATTTGTACAAGCCATCCACCGACGATGCAAACCATGGGTTATTATCCTTGTCCATAACGATAGCGGTAATCCCGTCCAGTTCCGGGTATGCCTCCCAGGTACCACCTGTCAAAACAGCCAGACCGTTACCGCTTGTTGCAACCCAAACAGCGCCGTTCGAATCCACTGTTACCTGTGTAATAAAATTGGAAGGAATATTTGAATTATCAACCGAATAAACGAACCAATCAAGGCCGTCAAACATAACAAGGCCTGCCCCATGCGTGGCAATCCAAAGCTGTTCCTCATCATCAAGAAAAAGGGCATTTATATAATTTGTGGGGATTTCAGATTGTGATGTATCATATGTTTGCCAGTCAAGGCCGTCATATAAAGAAAGGCCCATGCCGTTTGTGGCAACCCAAAGGTTATCATTAAACGGCTCCTCTATTAAAGCCGTTACATAATTACTGCTAATTCCGCTATTTAAAGTATCGAACACGTTCCAGTTGCCGTTTTGCAATAAAGCAATCCCGCGGTTACGTGTCGCAAACCAGGTTTTTGCACTTTGTGGCGCGCTTATCGAAACAATATCATTTGAGGGCAAACCATCCTCCGATGTAGGCTGACTTTTCCAATTATTTTTTGCAAATAACCTCAACCCGTCTTCCGCGGTGCCCACAAAGGTATTTAGTTTAATATCAACAATAATACTGCGCACATCATTCGACAATATTCCCGAATTTTCCGTGGTATAATTCGTCCATTGGCTACTGTCCAATTTAACCAAACCGGCGCTATTGGTACCAATCCAAACCACGCCTTCCCTGTCCACATCCAAACTGTTAATCCACTCATGGGGCGGCAGGCCTGAGTTTAGGCTATTATAAACAGTCCAGCCTTCAAGGCTGTACTTGTTAAGGCCACCAAATACCGTCCCGATCCATACATCATTATTCTCAACATTAACAGCCAGTGCGGTCACCTTATTTGATGTCAATCCCGAATTGGAAGTATTATAAGGCCACCAGTTTCCATGAAAAAAACGTGCCACACCATTGTTTTTTGTGGCAATCCAAATGCCACCCAAATTATCCACGGCAATATCTTCAATCTGGTCTTCCGGTAAGCCCGAGTTTGAACTGTTAAAAATGAGCCACTCCGAACCTGAGTAAGAAATTACACCACTATTTTCTGTACCGATCCACAATGTTTCTAATGAATCGAGCGCCATGGTTGTGATATTATCACTTGGCAGTGGTGAGTTTGCAGAGTTGAAATTTACCCAGTCACTCCCATCAAAATTAACGATGCCCATATTTCCTGTACCCATCCAAACCGTTGATCCCTGCGTAAATGCAACGGAAGTCAGTTCATTATCGGGTAAATCGCTGTTTGTTTTATTATAGATTGTTGACTCTAGTTTAAAAATATTGACCTTCACCAGGCCATTATTGGTTGCCGCCCAAACAAGATGATTATTGGTAACCAGGTCATTTATCTGCCCACCGCTCCCATAATTTGCCCATTGCTGTGCGCTGCTTAAACCAAAAAGCAGGAAGACAAAAATTAGAATTGCCAGGGGGCTCTTAAACTTTTTCACAATTATTCCTCCAAAAAAATCTACTGGATATATTAATAAATCAAATAGTATGCCAAACGGGTTAAAGGGCTCTTAGGCCCAAGGATGTAAAAAATCATGGAAATTTTGCAGTATGTTTTCGCAAAATTTGCATGGTCATCAAAACCGGAATTTTAAATCGAGGCTGATTCCTTTTTGCGGACCGGGCTGTATAACAAGGGACATTTTAGACGGTTCAGTAAAAAAGACCGCATCAAGATGGCTGGCAATCCAAACCGTGGTAAGCGCGTAGGCCCAATAATATTGCGAGCGGTATAAATCGTTGTAAGTCCTAAATTTTGATTTAATTTTACCGGGACTGGTTTCATCGAGGTAGGCTGTATGTGCAGCGGATGTGCGAATAAGGGATTGCACTGTACCGGCCAGGCCAACTGTGCCCAGCGTTGCCCACACATACGCTTTTGTTTTTGCCCCGCGGTGCCACTGCTCCCAGCCCGGATAAAGCAGCGAACGCCAAGGCAACTCTTGCTCCGGCCGGGTTTTGGTAAGCTGGTGTAAGCGGCTTTGCTGTTCCTCTAAATATTCAATTTTCGATTTATCAAAAAGCATAATCAGCTTGGGGGACGTGGTTAAAGCATCAAGCGTATAGCTGGGGTCAAGTGTGACGAGTTCCTTAAAATGATCCATCACAATCTCTTGCATACCATTCTGAAAAGCCTGAAAGGCGCTGTATTTATGGAAAGCAATTTTCTCATCCAGGCTAAGGATGGTAATATTTTTATTTGCGGCGATCAACAGACTATCTACTTTTTTATTCTCAAAAGAATCGTAGGCCTGTTTTAGTTTAAGCCCCAAATCCTGAGCAGAAAGTGCCTGGCTTAAGAAGAAGATTATTAACAGAATTTTTTTCATTTTAATAAACTATTTTTATAAGGTGATAAATCATCATTTATCAATTTCTGTGCCACTTTTTATTTTTAAGGCAATTTTAAGGTTCAAGGTGTCGCCGGCCTTTATTTCAATTATTTCACGGTGGCTCCTCATTGATGGATGACGTAGCTCTAAAACTTTTTGCCCGGCAGGAATACGGATAGGCTTATTGATTGGCGTTGTGTCATAAAATTCGTCATTAATATAAACATGTGCCCATGGCCGGACCTCAAGATTTAAAAAACCGGTTTTTGCCCAAAAGGACCATTGCACCTGCGTCAATTCGCTGGGTTTAAAATTTATCGTTTGTGATTCCGGGCTAAAACGGGGATGCTTAAAAGTTAGAATATGCGTACCCGCGCTTAAATCAATCTGTTTATTTGTAAGATGCGAATCGATTAACGCCTCGTCAAGATAAACTGCGGCCCAGGGCGTGACAACTAAATCCATTTTGGCCATTGCCAGCGGCGGCGCTTCTTTTTCTTCTTTTTTAATTGGGGTGATTTTTTCTTCGTTGCGATTGGTTTTTAATTCTTGACCAACTTCTTTTTTGGCCGGCTTAGGCTCGGATCGGGACGTATCCGGTTTCTCCAAAACGGGTTCGGACAACTTTCCGTCGGATTCGGTCTGTTCTTCCTGCAAAACATCTTGACCGGTTTTTTTTACGGGGCGAGCCTCTCTGTTAATAGAAACGAACCACCAACCCACCAAAATAAAAATCAACAAAACCGAAAAAAGAAACCAACGCTTTAAAACATTTCCCTTTGGCTTTTCCGAATTAATAACAGGCTTAGCTAATATTTCGGACGGACTGTTTTCCTTAACAATGGCTGCTAAAAAGTTTGCCGGAGAAACCTGCCCCACATAAATTTTTTGCCACTGTGCCAACGCTGCAGAAACCGTTTCGAAACGCTGCGCTTTTTGCTTTTGCAGGCAGCGCTCCATAAAAGTAAACAACCCGGCAGATATTTTAGAATTTTGTTCCCGGATTTTTTTCGGGGTCTCGTTGAGAATATTATTGATACAGGTCGAATAATTATCAGAGCCGAAAGCCTGCTCGCCAAAAAGCAACTCGTACAAAGTGGCGCCAAAAGAGAACAAATCGCTGCGCTGATCAATTTGGTCGCCGGTAATCTGCTCGGGCGCCATATAAGCCGGCGTGCCAATCATCGCCTGCTGTTGGGTAAGGTTAGGCTCGTCGCCAATTAAGGCCAGCCCAAAATCGGCCACTTTTACCCGGCCATCGCTGTCAATTAAAATATTGCCGGGTTTTATATCACGGTGTACCACTTTTTTTTGCGATGCATGCTCAAGGGCGCTTAACACAGCCGTCCCAATTTTTAAGATTATATCTTCAGGTAAATTCGGGCTTTTTTCCAAAAGGGATTTTAAACTTGTGCCATGCACATATTCAAGAATGATATAAAGGAATTTTTCCTGTTCGCCAAAATCAAAAACAGAAACGATGTTGGGATGGTTTAAACGGGCATAAACACGGGCTTCACGCTCGAAGCGTTTTTTTAGGTCAGAACTGCCCGATGGCTTGAGCAGCTTTATCAGCACATCGCGTTTCAGGCTGGTTTGGTAGCCGCGATAGACCAGCGTATATGGGCCTTCGTGGATTAAATCAACAATGGAAAACTCTTTAATGGATGAAAAAGGCAGGTTAAATGGCATGACAGGCCTTAGTCTTTACGGCTGTTTTTTAACTGGTAATGTACCCAGCGCAGGGAGACGCCCATCATTTTTGCAGCTTTCGTTTTATTGCCCCCGCAAGCCTGCAAAGTTTTTTCCAGCAAGATGGAAGAGACCTTATCCAGGGACATACCTGCTTTTATGGTAAAATTATTTTCAGGATTTTTCAAAACAATGTGCTCGGCTTCCAGTTTATTATCCCCGCTAAACACGATAGCCCGCTCCAGGGCATTTTCCAACTCGCGTACATTGCCCGGCCAATTGTATTTACTTAAAATTTCCATTGCCCCGGGTGATATTTGTTTACGGCCTACTTTGTAGCGTTTTGCAAACTTCTTTAAAAAATGCTCTGTTAAAAGGGGAATATCTTTTACACGGTCGCGTAAAGGTGGCAAATGGATGTTAAGCACATTAAGCCGGTAGAATAAATCTTCCCGGAAACGGCCTTTGGCAACTTCTTCTTCCAATTTACGGTTTGTAGCGGTAAGTATGCGCACATCTACTTTTTTATCGATTGTAGCGCCAACCGGTGTAAATGTCCTCTCTTGTAAAAACCGCAAAAGTTTAACCTGCACATTTGGATTGAGATCGCCAATTTCATCCAGAAGCAAAGTGCCGCCTGCCGCCTTTTCCACCAAACCGGTTTTATTGGAAACCGCGCCGGTAAAACTCCCTTTTTTATGGCCAAACAACTCGCTTTCGATCAGGTTATCCGGAATAACCGCACAATTGATCGCAACAAAAGGTTTACTTTTTCGATGCCCGTTTTGGTGTATGGCCCGCGCCACAACTTCTTTGCCCGTCCCGGTTTCGCCAGTAAGCAGGATGGTTACATCGTTGTTTAAAACACGGCCAATCATTTCAAAAACCGATTTCATTACCGGCGTATTGCCAATAATTTCTTTGAAGGCATAAATGCGGTGAAACTCACCTTTTAAAAGTTCATTTTCTTTTTGCAGCGCTTCATTAAGCCGCACATTTTCGATTGCAATCGCCGCCTGGTTGGCAAAGGCCTCTAAAAAATCCAAACTTTGCTGATTGAAGCCGGCTGTTTTATTACGGGAATCGATATAAATTACACCGATTAGCGCGCCTTTTAAAACGAGTGGAACACAGGCGATTGAAGCTATTTTTTGCAGGATCACGCTTTGCATGGTATCGAACTGATCATTGCCCTGCGTATCAAATGCCAGGATGGCTTTTTTCTCTCGGACAACTTTATCCACCGTGGATGAAGAGATTTCGCTTAAAGCACTTTTTTTTGCAGGATCAATATTTTGTGCCGCAACCGGCTGAAGCTCTGTTGCCCCGTCATGGCGCATCAAAACAAAACCACGCTCGGCGCTAAGGTGCTTTAGGGCAATATCCAGAACCTTTTCCATCAGGGATTGCAAGTTGCGGATGCTGTTGATTTCTTTGCTGATATCCAGCAGGGCATGCAAAGATGTATCGGTTTGTTCCATTGGGTGTTTTCTACGTTAAAAATTATTGAATTTGAAAAATACTTTCAATGGATTCGCTGCTGTTATTTTTAGAATCACGTATGGCAATTTGCCAAAAATAAAACCCGCTATCCAAAATAAGGTTAAAATTATAATTACCCGCGGTTGGGGCAATTCCGGTTTTTTTAAAAATCTCCTGACGCACATTTGAGACCTGCCTGAAAATTGTTAACTCATAAGTGAAACTAAAGGGAAGTTCCTGTTTTTCCCAGACAAAAAACAAAGGTTGAATAGCCACTTCAAGATCGCCAGGTGATCGGGTGACCGGCTCCACGGTAATAAAGCGGTGAATAAAAAAGGGCCCTGCGGTGGTTTTAAAACCTGCACGGTCTTTTAGAACTATAAATAACGGTTTTTCGGCCAGGTTAAACAAATCAAAACCAAGGGAGTCGCTTTGATGTATTTCGAGCCCATCTGCATTATTTGTATCAATCACAACTTTGTAAGAATATTCGGGTATCCAGGCGTAGAGCGAATCAATATCATCCGCGCCGTCAAAATCAATCGCAGAGACTTCAAGCAAAACACTTACTAAGGGGTCTATCGATAAAATGGTACGCTTAATTTCACTATAATATGCGAAACTTTTTAAACGGGGAATTGCATTTAAAAAAACGGGTTCCATTTCCACATTATTTTCCGAACCAATCGTTACGCTTAACGAATCACCCTGATAGTTTTCTTTTGAGATAATCAGGGTATATTTCCCGGCATTAATATTGTCAATTTTAAACACGCCTACCGAGTTTGTTTTAGCAATCCGCCCGGCCTCTTTTAGCAAGATTGTGACATCGGGCAATTGTGTGTGCGGCGCATATAAAGTAAAAACAGAGCCACTTAAAGACACCGTATTTAACGAAGATGAATTAACCGGGTCCAGGGGATTATCATGTGTAGCATCCGGAACGCAACTGTATGCTAAAAACAGAAAAAAAAGGACTAAAAATATACGTTTAAGTTTCGGCTTAATCATAGGACTGATTATAAAGGATTAGATTTTGGGCTCAAAAAAATATACTCAACAACTAACTAAACATCAAATATACACTTTGGCCCAATTATATTTTTATTTCATTTTACAGGAAGATTAATTAAACTCTGCTGATTTCAAAAAGAGAGAAGGAGTTGCAATGCCATCTGCCGAACATGAAGAAATACGAAAAAAACTGGGTATATTAATCGAATCCTATAAAAAAAGGTGTCTGGCTTATTATTTACATTTTGAAAGCTCCGAGCGGAAACTGCCCCAAGCCATTAAAAACACGATTAAAGAAAAATATGGCCAGGAAAAGTTTATGCCTGCACCGGGCTGGGTAGATGCATTTGGAGAAAATGCCGATTCAGATATTTTAGATAACGAGATTATCGCTTATTTAAATTTAGTGGACTACACCAAGGAAGATTTTGTAATCCCCAGGGACCGGCTTAAAAACATGATTTGGAATAATGCACGCGAAGAAGGACAAAAAATATTAGCTGAGATTGACGCTAACCCTAAATAGGGCCTGTCCATAAAGTAGCAAATGCCTATTTTGTCATGCTGAGGTGTTCTTGCCGAAGCATCCCAATGTTTGTTAAATTTATATTTATTTTTTTGTATCCCGCGTTTGTTGCGGGACAGATGGGATTCTTCCCAAAAAACAGCTCAGAATGACAACTTAGTTTGTTTTTTTAACCTAACTTTAAAGACAGACACTAAATAAAATGAGACAAAAATTATTTTATATTAGCGCGCTTTTAACACACATTTTCAGTTGCAGCAGCCCGTATTCCATAACACGTGACAATGTTATAGAAATCCAAATCCCTCTCAACAAAACCATTATCAATGCCAACGCGTCCTATTTGGAAAACGATGGTAAAATATCCTTAAACAGCCTTACAATTTCGGCCATGACATTTACAGAAGAAAATAGATCGAACGACACAACATATTTTGCCGGGCTACTGGAACAATATATCCCGCCAATTTTTGAGAATGGCGGTAGCGAGCGAGGCGATATTAAACTAAGCCTGAATAAAAAATGGGTTTTCCTTGAAAATATTTCCAGCAATTTATCGCAGGGCCTTTTTTATAAGCAGGCCGTCGACACAGTAAAAAATGCAACGATTAATTTTAGACATTTCCCCGTTTACCCGCACTTTATAAAAAGTGGCGAATCATCCGAAATTATCCGCGAAGAAAATACCGGTAAAGGTTGGACCTTAAATAAAATTTACAGAAAATTTGACGTGGGCGGAACAACCAGCTGGGATGATGAGTACGGCCGAAATGAAGGCCTTTTCCTTCGCTCCTTACAGCATACTTTTAATGAAGATTCTGTCTCGGTCAGCGCGCTGTTCGATGCTTCGGGTGTGGTAATATCGCAGTACTCGCTTGCTATAATTTTTATTGATAACACAAACCCCGCAAATAACGATACTGTTTATTTTCATCAGATTAACAGGCGGTTAAGGGGCTATTCCAACCCCTTGTTTGTGCCGGAATTAAAAACTTTTGCAGACAAAATAATTAATAACCCCTTAAAATTTTATATAGAAAATTGAGCAAATGGATTCGATAATAAAAACCAATTTAACAGAATTGTTTGAACGCTGGTCCGGCGAAAAAATTTCATCCTACACACCGATGCCCGCACATGGTTCGTACAGAAGATATTTTAGGATCACCGGCAGCAGTAAAAAAGCGATTGGTGTTTTTAACGAGGATTTTAAAGAGAATGTAGCTTTCTTAAGCTTCTCGAAACACTTTTCAAAACACAGATTAAAAGTACCGGAAATTTATGAGCAAGAGTTGGACAAAAACATCTATCTCGAAGAAGATTTAGGTGACGAGACCCTCTTTTCATTCTTAACCCGTGAGCGCGCCGATGGAAATTTTTCAGACATCATACAACAACAGTACAAAAAGGTGATCCGCGCCTTGCCCCCTTTTCAGGTTACGGCCGGTAAAGACCTGGATTATTCTGTGTGTTATCCGCGTAGCAGTTTTGACCGCCAATCGATGATGTGGGACCTGAATTATTTTAAATATTATTTTTTGAAACTGGCAAAAATCCCATTTGACGAGCAGCAGCTCGAAGACGATTTTCAAACTTTTGTTGATTTTCTTTTAGGCAGCGAAAGGGATTATTTTTTATACCGCGATTTCCAATCCCGCAATGTAATGATCTACGATGATGATGTTTATTTTATAGATTATCAAGGCGGACGAAAAGGTGCCCTGCAATACGACCTTGCCTCCCTTTTATACGACGCAAAAGCAGACATCCCACCGGAAACCCGCCAGGAATTACTTGAAATTTATTTAGATGAATTGGAAAAACTTATTCCGGTTGACCGCGCAAAATTTCTTCAATTTTATCATGGCTATGTTTTTATCCGCATAATGCAGGCGCTTGGTGCGTATGGCTTTAGGGGATTTTACGAACGCAAAGAGCACTTTCTGAAAAGTGTGCCTTTTGCCATTCAAAACCTGGAACGGCTGTTGCATTCTGCCAACCTGCCAATTGAAATCCCCGCTTTAACGGATGCCTGGTCAAAGTTGGTACGCTCGAGTTATCTGCGGACCCTTAGCTCCGACAAACTCCGTCTCACAATTCGCATTGACAGCTTTTCGTATAAACGCGGCATCCCCTGGGATGAAAAAGGCCATGGCGGCGGCTTTGTTTTTGATTGCCGTTCACTACACAACCCCGGGCGATATGATCAGTACAAACAATTAACCGGCAACGATGCTGAAGTGATTGAGTTTTTGGAAAAAGAGGGCGAGGTCAAAGACTTTTTAAACCATATTTTTGCAATAATCGATACGGTCGTCAAAAAATACCAGTCCCGTAATTTTACCGACCTGATGATTGCATTTGGCTGCACAGGTGGCCAACACCGCTCAGTCTATTGCGCCAACCAACTGGCAGCCCATTTAAAAGAAAATTTTGATGCTGATATTAAATTGCGCCATCGTGAACAAGAGATGAAAATCAATTGAAAGCCCTTATTTTTGCTGCAGGGCTTGGAACCCGGTTACGGCCCTTAACCGAATCAAAACCCAAGGCACTGGTTCTGGTAAACAACAAACCGATGCTGGAATGGGTCATTTTAAGATTGATACAATTTGATATAAAAGAGATTATCATCAACGTGCATCATTTTGCGGATCAGATAATTGATTTTGTAAACAGTAAAAACCGTTTTGGAATAAAAATTGAAATCTCGCACGAAAAGGAATTACTGGATACGGGTGGCGGGCTTAAAAAAGCAGCGTGGTTTTTTGAGGGTGAAAAGGAGCTGCTTATCCATAATGCCGATATACTTTCTGATATCGATCTAAAAAAAATGTACATTCAGCACCTGGAGCAAAAAGCGGATGCCACCCTGGCAATTCGCAAACGCAAGACCAACCGCTATTTATTATTTAATTCTTCCCACCAACTGCGCGGCTGGCGGTCCATTAAAGAGAAGCAAACTCTATGGGCAGCAGAACCCGAGATAAATGTAACTGAGCGCTCTTTTTGTGGCATTCATATTTTTTCTACCAAGCTGTTACAAAAGCTAAACTCGCAAGATGCCTTCCCGATTATCCCTGAATATTTGCGACTCGCCGGACAAAATAAGATTATGGGATTTGATACCTCTGCATTTAACTGGCTGGACCTGGGGAAAAAAGAGAACATAGACGAAGTATTAAAAATTTTCCCTACAAACTATTTTCTGCAAATAGAAAGTGTCATTAAAAAATAAAATTTTTTTTGCTTAATTGACGGCACTCACAGACTAACGCAAAATAACTGTGTAAATATGCAAGACAACAGAAAAAGGTTCAACAAAACTTCTAATGATAATGACCCAATCCAAAGATTCTGAACGACGTTCATTTAAGAGAATTGCAATCTCCGGCGCACAGGTTCGTTATAAAAAAGCCAAATCCCTGAACGTCTTGAAAAACTTTTCCCATGGTGACGAGATAATTAATTTATCTAAGAGTGGTGTTTCCTTTAAAATGCCGGAAGAAGTAAAATTTGGTGAACCTGTCCAAATGAAGATTGAATTTCCCGATGGTAATAATCTAAAACTTAAAGGCAGGGTACGCTGGCAGAAACCATTAAATGAAGGCGCCGAACAACGTATCGGGGTGTTGTTCGATCCGTTTGGAACCAAAAAAGAATATAACTCTATGAAAGCCCTGGAATATCTGCGCAACCTTAAGGATCAGGCTATCAGCCAACCTTTCAAATTTGAAGAAGAATAAAATTTATTCTGCGCCCAGGCGATAAATATTTCCATCAAACGACAAAACATATAAGCCCCCTTTTACATCTTCCCCGAAAGAAGCAATAAGCTTAATTTTATCTGTAATGAGTTGATTCTGTGTAACCTCGCCAGCCTCATAATGCAGCGCCCAAATTTTACCGGCAACAAAATCCGCATAAATATAGGCACCGTCAAGCTCTGCTACAGATTCCCCCTGATAAAACCGCCCACCTGTTATTGATTGTCCCACAGAATGATTGTACTCAAAAATGGGTTTTATAAGCCCTGGTGTCTCGCAATCAAAAGCTGAACCATAGCAATCGCTGCCCTCCATAAAGTTCCAGCCATAGTTCCCACCACTTTTTACAATATCAATTTCTTCAATAGTGTTCTGGCCTACATCCGCTGCCCAAAGTTCGCCATTAACAGGGTTAAAGCAAAAACGCCAGGGATTACGCAGGCCGTAGGCAAAAATTTCTTCGCGAAAACCATTTTCATTTCCAGCAAAAGGATTGTCTCCCGGAATGGCATAATTTTTTCCATTTTCCGCTTTATCCACATCAATCCGCAAAATTGAGCCCAAAAGTGTGCGGCGGTTTTGCCCGTTTCCATCAGGGTCGCCGCCCGAGCCGCCATCCCCAACAGCGATATATAAAAATCCATCCGGGCCAAAGAGTATTTGCCCGCCATTATGGTTGCTGTACGGTTGGCCGTATTCTATAATTTTTTTCTCGGTATCCGCGATGTCTCCATTTTTCGCATTAAACCGGGCAATTACGGTCCGGGAAGGCGATGAGGCCGTGTAGTTTACATAAAAATAACCATTGTTTTTAAAATCCGGATGAAAGGCCAAGCCAAGCAGGCCTTCTTCATTTCCACTTGCATCAACGCGGTCGGTAATATCTAAAAAAAGGCTTTTTTCTTCGACGGTTTTTTCATTCTTAAAAGAATAAATCTTTCCGGACTGTTCAACAACATATAAGGTATTATTATCATCAAAAGGTTGCTGTAAATCCAATGGCCTGTCAAATTTTAAATTTGGAAAAGCGAGATCAATACTTAGGACAGCTTCTTGTCCGGTTGACGCCGAACAATTCAGAAAAAAAGAAAATACGAGCAAAAACCGTTGATAAAATTTCATGGCATCCCCTAAAAATGAATTTAAATGGTAATATGAAGATAAGTTTACAGCGTAAATGTGAACGAGTCAACTCAGTTAAAAGGCCAGAAAGAAAATCGGCTTTTCTTGCGAGATGGAGAGCTATTATATCTTTCCAGGATAAAGCGGGCAAAAAGTGAAGAGAAAATTTCCGGTTTTTTATTTTCTATTTTAATATACCCCGATTTTTGTATTGGGGTAATAAGATAATCCTGCTGCGCGGCGATTGGCTTTTTACTGGCCAATCGAAGAAAAACGTCATGGCAATCCTTATCGTATACATCCCAAATTTGTTGAAAATGAACCTGGGCTTCATCAAGAAACTCTTCCTTTACCTCTTCGAACTGCTGCCTGGAAACCCGTCCGTTCTCCCGTACAAAATCAAATAACGAGGCGCAGGCCATCTGGATAAAAAACGGATAAAACCCTGCGATATCATAAACAAAATCCACATAGGCCTCTAAAGGGTTGCCCGCCCTTTTGGATGGCACATTAACCAAATCTATCAATTCCTGCTTATTAAATTGCCCCAAATTTATATTGGAGAAAATGTTAAAAAATGGCGAGTCGGAGATTTCCCGGCTGTGACAAACCGTTTGTAAATTCCGTCCGGAAGCAACCAGGTAAGCCACATTATAATTATTGGCCAGCGAGCGTGCATAGGAATAAAAATCGGCCTTAAAATTTTTATTTTTTGTGACAAGCTCAAACTCGTCAAAAAGCATGATAATCTTAAAACCTTGTTTATCAAGATAGATAATAATTTTTTCAAAACTTTCATAATCAGGGTCCAGATTAATTTCCAACTCACCTTTAAACTCTTTAATAAGGCAGTCAAAAATTGTGGCAAAAAACTCGGGTACATCAATTCCGCGCTTCTCCTGAAAATCGATAAAAAGAAAAATATACTGATCCGGTTTCTCCAAATATTGGCGGCGGTTTACCGGGTTATAAATAAAATTCAGCAAAGAAGATTTCCCAATACGCCGCTCGCCCACAAGCGAAACCGACTGTGGCCGGGCCGAACCAATACGCGAATATATTTTGGCGATTTCATTTTTACGGCCAAAAAAATCTTCACTGTCACGGATCATCACCCGGTTCATATAGGGGTTTTTATTTTTAGATTCCGAAGGGATATTTCCAAACTCGGGCAAAGGGGTCGTATACTTTTTTTTGATAATAATTGCTTCAGCAGCATTTTTATCCACCTGGGTCGGTGTATCAATATTTTCGTCTTCATACCAGCGCAGTCTGTATAATTGCATTGGTTTTGATTTGCCCTTAAATGTATAATCGCCCGCAGAAGCAAATTCCAATCCTGCTTGTTCTTTTACAATTTTATGCAATGTTTGCGAAAGTAGAATCTGTCGCGGTTTTGTTTGCGATTCTACCCGTGCCGCCACATTTACTACATCTCCATATACGTCATTATCATCAACGACCACCTTGCCATAATGCAGCGCAACCCGTATCAAAATCTGATCTTTTTCTTCTTTTAGAATGTTGTCTTCGGCCATTTTCTTTTGCAATTCTATGGCGCAAAAGCATGAGGCAGCCGGATCATCAAATGCGGCAAGAATGCCATCACCCATGGTTTTTATCACCTGGCCTTTAAACTCGTTTATCAAAGGAAATGCGGCCATTGTAAACCGTTTAACCATGGCCCGACCTTCAATATCTCCATATTCTTCAAAGTACTGCGTCGAGCCTACCATATCGCAAAACATAATCACACTATCTTTTTTATGTTCCTTCTCAATCAGGGCATCAATTTTTTCGCGATGTGCCAAAAGTTCTTCGATGGATTGGTTTACCGGGTTAAGGGCAACCTCCGATGGATCTACTGCACGGACTGTTCTTTCATACTCGATAATATCGTCCAAAAATGTTTCCGCTGTCTGGTAGCGTAGGCTCAGATTCTTATTTATTGCCTTGTCTATAATATTTTTGACCGGAAAAAGTTGTGCATCACTAATCGGGGCCGCAGCGTCATGGACCACAGAATACATCAAGGAAACGTCCTGATCACCTTTGAAGGGAAGCCGGCCGGTGACCATCTCATAAAAAATAATCCCCAGCGAAAAAATATCCGAGCGGATATCCAGTTCGGCGCCTTGTATCTGCTCGGGAGACATATATTGGATTGTACCTATCAGGGAATGTTCTTTTGTGATGCGTGTGCTGCCCTTCAGTTTGGCCAGCCCAAAATCTAATATTTTTATTGTGTTGGTTTTATCAATCAGGATATTTTCCGGCTTTAGATCGCGGTGCACAATACCTGCAAAATGTGCTTTACTCAGCCCGTGGCATATTTGCTTTATTAAAATAAGGGCCTCTTGTAAATTAAGTTTCTTCTTCTCTTCGAGAACATCCCGCAAAGAACGACCGTCAATATATTCCATTATTATATAGGGCAGGCCGTTAAACTCGCCAAGTTCAAAAATGGTTATAATATTTGGATGGTTAAGGATGGAAATTGCCTGTGCTTCCCGTTTAAAACGCCTTTTGGTTTCGGCGCTAAACCCGGCCTCGGGCGAAAGAAGTTTTAAGGCACATTGGCGTTGCAGATTTTTATCCTGTACAAGATAAACGACGCCCATGCCCCCTTCGCCAATTTTTTTTATTACCTGATAATGGGAAATTGATTGCCCGATCATTGGCGCGGCCCATTCTTTTTTGGACGGAAAAAATTATATATCTTTTTTAAAAACGAAGCCAAAATGGATGGTGAATTTATCGATTGGTCTTTGGCAACAACAGCTTTAAAAACAGGGGAAAATAAATGATAGCGGCCGCTGTTTTCCAGAATATAATCTTTTCGGATCAACTCTTTAAGCATGTATTGTTGCTGCTCCGGAATTTTTCTCCCGGATACAATTAATTCTAACAGAATTTTATAATCATCCTCCAACGTGTTCCAGAGGGTGTAAAAATAATCGGCCGATTTTTTATGAAACGCCTCTTTAAATTTTCTTTCAAATTCAGAAAACTGCACCGGCTCAGGCAAATTAATAATTATATTTCCAGCCAATTGCACTGTATAAGGAAAAGTTCCAGCGCACTTTATTATAAGATCGCGTTGGGCTTCTGTATCAATTTTATTGCTCAAACCTTTTTGGCTGATTAGCGCGTTGGCAACTTCGGGCGTAAATGCACGCAAGGTCATATTTGTAAAAATATTAAAAAAGGGCGATTCCTCAACATCTTTCGAAGCGCATAATTTTTGTAAATCCTGATAGGAGGAAGTGACATAGGCGACATTAAAACTATTGGCCAGTGATCGTAAAAATGAGAAAAAATCCAGGGGAAAATCATTGCTTTGGGTAATTAAATTAAAATCATCCATAAACAAGATGAGCTTATCGCCCTTTTGGGTAAGGGCCTCAACAATGTGTTTCAACCAGCTATAACTCTCGGTTATGGAGCTGAATGAAAACGCTGTACCTATTTTTTTGGACAGGGTTTCACATAAAGCCGTCACAAAATTTTGCAATGACTCTGTTTGGGAGCCCTGCACCGAAAGTGAAATATAGATATAGTTTTCAGGATTATCTAAAAACTGTTTCTGGGTTTCGGGCTGCACCAGATAATTAAAAAGCGAGGTTTTGCCAATTTTATAATCACCAACAATGGAAACCGATTGCGGACGACTGGCGCCAATCCGCGCATATATTTTAGAAACAATATTTTTCCGGCCATAAAAACCGGAAATATCCCGGACAGGCTCGTGGTAATTATATGGATTCAATTTATTGTCCATTCTTTAGAAGCTAAATTCCGCGCCCAGTGTCGGGATAAAATCTGCACGTAAACCACCCTCGTTTAACGGAAAGAAAACATTGCCGATTATCATCAGGGACTTTTTTGGGTTAAACTTAAAACCAAGCGAACCATTAATAATATTGTCTGTCAGGCTATTGGGTAAATTGGTATAGGCCACTTTTTTGGTAAAGCGCCCATCAGGACTTTGTATTACAACAGGCTCGGGAAAAACCTGGTCCTTTATCGGATCGCCCAGCTCATACTCGCCGATAAAATCAAGGGCAAGCGTTAAACTCTCGCTCAATTTTTGGTCATAGCCGATAAAAAGGCCAAAACGGTCACGCTGCGTTTTACTGTTTTTGATCTCATATCCCAGGTTTACGTGCGGGGTAAAATCACCAAATGATTTTGAAGCAATCAGGGCCAGTTTAACCCGACTATCACCCGATCCTAAGAAATTTGATCCATCGCCGGTGGCAAAGCGGTACTCGGCAAGCGCTGCAAGGTCGACACCCTTATCCTTCAGGAAATTATACTTGGCGCGGATGGCAATATCGCCCACACCCGTGGCATCATCATCGATAGGCGTTGGCTTTTTTTGCAGGACAGGGTTCGCGGCATCATCACCAAAATGGTGATTGGCAGAATCATTTTTAACAAAAGTATAACTATCGACCACAGCAAGGGGATTGGCTTTTATGGAAACATTTACCATGGGAATAGCCACCCCAAGATCCAGGTTATCGGTAACGCCAAAAGAAAAATAGAACGCAAAAATAGACGCATTTACATCGAGGTTCATAAAAAAGTTGATCACATCAAATTCATTGGGCGAGTCACCCAATACGCCAAGCTCACCAACATCCTGGTGCGAAAATGAAAGCAGCAGGTTTTTTGTATCGATCCCGCGGATTTTAGTATAATTAATCCGGGTAAAATTAAAGCCCATATTAAATCAACCGGAACCTAAAGTTTGCGCCCGTTCCGAAAAAATAGGGCCAAGGCTGGTGGAGGTACTTACCGGGCGGCCACTGCTAAAATCGAACGTTAAACCGGCCACCGTAGAGCTAAGCGGAAAGGAAGAGACACTCGTGCCAATAAAATTATTTAAGGAATTTATTACGGCGATACTCGCGGCAATATTTGCCGGCTTAAAGTGCTCGCCATGTTCACCGGGGCTTCCGGCAAGGTTTAGCTCTAAAATTTCTGAGAACATATCATTTAGCTGCTCTTCCAGGGATTGCGAAAAACCGATAGAAACCGTCATAAAAAAGATGAGACAAACACGTTTAAAAACAGTAGCTGCGGGTTGCATACTTTTCCTCCTTTTAAGGATTAATAACCTAAATTGTTAGTGTCCGTCTCTAAAGTCTTCGGAGCTGTCATTCTGACCACGCCACAGTTTTGGCGGGAGAAGAATCTCCGCTCTGCCATCCCCCGCAAGCCTCTTAGTTGCGAAGTATGACAAACTATCAATATCTACTTTAAGGACGGATATTACTAAGTAGCTGACCGCTACAAAGTCATTTATTCGGCCGAACCATCTCCAATATGTGTAATCATCCATCTTGAACCGGATTTTTTTAAATCAACCTGCCAGTTATTTATTTGCTTATCGGCTTTGTCAAAATCCAATCTCACCTCGATGCTTACACGCGCATTTTGTTCGGAAATATCTAATTTTTTATAGCTGCGCCCTACTTTTAAGTTTTCTGCAAAATCGAATAATTGTTGCCAGTCTTTTTCCAGGTCCGCCGTAAAATTGGAATGATATTTTTTCATTCCCACAATATTTTCATTTTGCATGGCATCCAGATATTTATTGATGACGCCCGTGATGGTTTTACCCGCTTCCTTATAATCATTTATTACCGATGAATAGGCAGAGGCAGCTTGTTTAAAACCAAGGGCAGCTTGCTTAAATGCGCCATCCTTATATTGGGTAGTTGCCTGCGATTCTTTTTGTTTGGCTTTTTTATAATTGCTAAATTTTGAATGTTGTGTTAGTAATTTCTTTTTTACGCCATTCAGGTTATTTCTCTGGATGTCGGCTTCCTCTTTTCCTTTCACATCAAGCTTGGGCTTTGCTTTTAATGCTTCTCCAAAAAGATTTTCAGCTTCAATAAAGCCTTCTTCTGCAGGTTTAAACTGATTTTGGCTTAATAATAAATTGGCTGATTCTTCTTTTTTAGTAGCCCTCGCAAATAATTGGGGCGCGTATTTATCGGCTTGCCCACTTGTTGCACGGTCTTTTGTGGCCAACATGGCCTTCTTTGCGGCATGCGCATTGCCCTCAGCAAATTTATCTATCTTTTTTAAATCCGGTTTTTTTTGAGGCGTCGTTTTTTTGTTTGATTTTTTCTTTTCCGCAGGAATGTTAACCGGTCTTTTTATTTTCTTTTGCGGCTCGTCAATTTCAACAACTTCATTTTTAAGATTATCTTTTAACGGGGCGCTACTTTCCTTCATTGCCATGTTATCTTCATCGCTGCCTGTCTGGTCTTTTGGCTCTGGGATTGTTTCTTGTTGGCTGACCGCTTCCTCTATTTTATCCTGCGATGAATCCGGACCGGGCATTAAAAACCACCAGCCCGCGACAATGACTAAAACAAAAATAAGGAGTGCCGGCACAAGCCACTTTTTGGGTTTCTCTGCCGTGCCCGGCGATCCATCATTATGATAAACCTGATCGACGACAGATGAGGCCAACCCCAGCGAGCTGACTTCTTTCATTACCCGCCAGATCGCATGATCGCGCTTAATCCAGCGCCGGAACAAATCCATCTGAAGGTTAAATCCCGCATCGGTTTTGCTAACATATTGCGAATGGAAAAGCCCTTCAAGGCTCATATTGATCGATTTGATTGTGAGGTCCAAACCAAATTTACGCTGCCTGGATTCTTTGATAATATCCTCGGCCTTAATGCGCTGTTCCGGTCTTTCTAAAATTTCTGCCAGGAGTGAAAGGACAAGCTTTTTATCATCACTCAAACTGTTCCAAAAATAGATCATTTGCGGCAGCGGGTTTTCCAATATCTCGCCCACCACCACTTCCAAATCTTCAAGCTGAATTTGGTTTAGCTGCTTTTCATTTACATAATCCACGATATTCTGACAAACAACCTGTGTATAAAATGGCTGCCCAAAGGTTAACCTGTAAATAGTATTCAGCACCTCTGTTTCAAAACTTATCCGGCCCTTTACAGGCTCGGTAATCAGGCGTAGGGAGTCATCGCGGGAAAGGTAGCTTACATTGCGGAAAAGGGACTTGGCAAAAAGGATTTGCCATAATTTGGTATCACGGTCTTCCAGGCTGGTGGAACCGGTAAACAGGAACGAGATAAGTTGCTCCCCTTCCAATAATCCCGCCAGGTAAGGGATCAGGTTTTCATTTAAACTACCCTCACTGATTTTTGCTTCAATCAGTTCATATTCATCGACTAAAAATAAAAGATGCTTTTGTGGGTTTCGTTTGTGGATTTCCTCAAGAAAGGCCGAGAACCCTTTAAAGGAACTGTCCGCTTCTTTAAAGAAAGTTTCAGTATCAAGTTTATCATCAATACATTTTAAGGTTTCGTTGGCACATTTTTCAAAAAATTCACGCTCATTTTTTAACCCGGCCATCGCCTGCATATCAATCAAAACCGGAATAAAATCTTCGCCCAGGCACCCACTGAGTATTTGAAAAAGGATGGATGTTTTCCCACTACGGCGTTCCCCGCAAAGGACAATAATATAACTTTTCTGGCCACTTTCCAGCTTGCGTTTTATAAAGTCAAAATCATCCTGGCGGCCAAAAAACATTTCGGACGTTTTGATGGGATTACCCACAATGTAAGGGTTTGCAATAGGTTTGAACATGATATTTTTTTGTCTTTTTAAAGGTTAGTTGGATAACTAAAAGAATCGAGATATAACACAAACAGCTTACTTTTATTCCAATAACAAAAAATATGCTGATTTTATTTCGGACAATAGAAATAAATAATTTACTAGCATAATTTTGTAGTTACGGCTGATTTTCTTATAATTGAACTTCTTTATTATTCCTCACAAACAACACTCCGGAGAAAAATTATGAAATTGAAACTGCATTGGCAGATCATCATCGGTATGGTTTTAGGCCTAATCTTTGGGATCATCGCTGCTTATAATGGATGGGGTTCGTTTACATCCGATTGGATTGCACCTTTTGGGAAGATTTTTATCAGCCTTTTAAAATTGATTGCCATTCCCTTGGTGTTAGGTTCACTGGTTTCAGGCGTGGCCTCCCTTTCCGATCTAAAAAAACTATCGCGGATTGGCGGAAAAACAATTACGATCTATATATCAACAACCATAGTTTCGGTTACAATTGGCTTGCTGATTGTAAATATGTTTAATCCGGGTAAAAGCGTCCCCGTAGAAATGCGTGACAAACTGCAAAGCACTTATCAAAACGAGGTGCAATCCAAAGAGGCCGGTGCAGCTAAAGTAAAAGAACGTGGGCCTTTGCAGCCCTTAGTAGACATGGTACCGAGTAATATTTTTGACTCTGCTTCCAACAACCGCAACATGTTACAAGTTGTGTTTTTTGCAATATTTTTGGGTATTGGTATTATCCAGGTAAAGGGCGATGCGGGCAAAACCCTGTTAAAAGTTTTTGAGGGGCTCAACGATGTCGTAATAAAAATGGTGGACATGATTATGCTCATGGCGCCCATCGGTGTATTTGGGCTCATCGCCGACACGATAAATACAATTGCCAAAGATAATATGGAGCAGGTGGGCGAACTGCTTAGCGCATTGGGCTTTTATTCTTTTGTAGTCGTTTTTGGCCTTGTCGTTCAATCTGTGGTCGTATATCCAACAATCTTAAAAATATTTACACCCATGAAAATCATGGATTTTATCAAAGGAATCTCCCCGGCACAATTACTGGCATTTTCCACAAGTTCATCGGGCGCTACCCTACCTGTAACCATGGAGCGCTGTGAAAAAAATCTTGGGGTTTCCGAAGAAGTATCCTCTTTTGTCCTTCCGCTTGGCGCGACAATAAACATGGATGGCACCGCACTTTACCAGGCAGTGGCTGCTGTGTTTATCGCCCAAACGCTTGGTATGGATTTAAGCCTCGGCGCTCAGGTGACCATTGTTTTAACGGCTGTTTTGGCTTCGATTGGAACGGCAGCTGTTCCAGGGGCAGGCATTATTATGCTTGTAATTATTCTTGAGGCCGTAAATGTACCCAGCGCAGGGATTGCCCTCATCCTGGGCGTAGACCGGATTTTGGATATGTGCCGTACCGTAACCAACGTAACCGGCGATGCCACAGTGGCAATCACCGTGGCGGCAACCGAGAATCAGCTCGGCAAGGTAAATTTTTCAGATTAAGTATAAAAATTTTTAGGATTTTGATGCATGAACTTGAGCGCTTGCATAAAAAATTGATTTCAATTTTAAAAGAAAACATACCTCCTCTCAAAGTAAAATCAGAGAGTGAGAGCAGTATTGAACTGACCGGTACCAAAGAGGCTATGCAGGGCAAAAAGAAAGTGGACGGTTTTTATTTTGCGACAATCATGCCAAAACCCAAAGATATCCGTCTCTATTTTTTTCCGATTTACACACATGCATCAGAGTTTGAAAATATCTCTCCAGATTTACGAAAATACTTAAAAGGTAAAAGTTGTTTTCACATCAAAAAAATGGACGTTGAGCTGGAGAATGAAATCCGGCAAATGGTAAAAAAGGGGGCTGAGCTCTATCAAAAAGATGGCCTGATATAAAACCACTGAAATGGTCATTGCAGAACTAGCCATCTTTGTATACCACCGTAATCGATTATAATATGAGTAAAAACCAACACCACACTTTAGTGGTTTCTTAAAACATTTTATGGAAAAACCTTATTTTTTTCCCAAACAAACAGATCTGCGTAATTGGTTTAAAGAAAACCATAAAACAGAAAAAGAACTTTGGGTTGGCTATTACAAAAAGGACTCCGGCATAGAAAGCGTCGATTGGTCGCAATCCGTTGATGAGGCCCTCTGTTATGGCTGGATCGATGGAATTCGTAAATCAATTGATGAAAAAAGTTATAAAATCCGTTTTACACCGCGCAGGGTGAACAGCCACTGGAGCGCAGTAAATTTAAAAAAAGTTGCTGCCTTAAAACAGCTTGGCCTTATGACAAAACCCGGACTGGATGTCTACAATCAACGAGACAAACAAAAATCAAACCAGGCATCATACGAAGAACCGGATGTAAAGCTGAGCGCCAAGCTTGAAGAACAAATCAAAACAAGCAAAAAGGCTTATACATTTTTTAATGCCCTTGCCCCTTCCTATAAAAAATCCACTATCCATTGGCTGATGAGTGCCAAGCGTGAAGAGACAAAAAAGAACAGACTTGAGGTCTTAATCCAATCATGTGAACAAGGTAAGAAGATCCCACTGCTTAGACGAAAAAACGAAAAATAACCGCATATTTTTTTATAACCCGAAAGGCCTTTTATGGAGTTTTTACAAAACATTTTTTGGAATTCTGATGAAAACAGGTTGCGAACAGGATATCGCATCGTTTTACAACTTATTGCCGTAGCAGTCATTTCTATTCCTTTACGTTTTATTATGGAACGCCCCGCAAATCCTTCCATTGCAAATTTGGATTATACGATTTTCAAGGCGATATCCGGAATCATTACAATGTTGTTAAGCATCTGGATTATTACCCGTTTCGTAGACAAGCGGCCGCTGGGAGGCGTTGGCCTGAATATTGATAAAAACTGGTGGATCGATTTATTTGCCGGGATGGCATTAGGCGCGCTTTTGATGGGTTCCATTTTCTTCGTTGAGCTTAATCTCGGCTGGATAACCATTTCTGAAGAAGTTTCGAATGGGGGAAATGGCGCATCCATTACAACCCTTCTTATATTCTTTTTATTCTTTATTAAAGTTGGGTTTAACGAGGAATTGCTCACCCGTGGCTATCTTTTAACTAATCTTTCAGAAGGTTTAAATTTTAAATCACTTGGGCCAAAACGGGCCATTTATCTCAGTTGGTTTTTAACTTCTATCCTTTTTGGGGCCATGCATTTGGCGAACCCCAACGCCACACTTATTGCAGGAATTAATATCGCAGCAGCCGGGATATTTTTAGGTACCGCTTTTGTTTTAACGGGCCGTTTGGCATTTCCGATTGGCTTGCATATTACCTGGAATTTCTTTAAGGGAAATATTTTTGGGTTTCCCGTAAGCGGGATGAAAACAGTGGATGGCTCGACGCTTATTACAATTACACAAGGCGGCCCGGATGTTTGGACGGGGGGCGCTTTTGGGCCGGAAGCCGGGATTATCGGGATTATTGCGATTGTTTTAGGTACGCTTTTAACCGTTCTGTGGGTGCGACTCAAAGATGGCACCGTAAAGCTTCATGTCCCCATCGCAGAAGCGCCTAAGCAACAGAAGGACTTAGTTCCAGCCGAACAAGAATAAATTATGAGAGAAAATAAAACAAAAGAAAATGATGCCAGTGTAGAGGGTTTATTAAATCAAATCGAAGCCCCCATGAAACGTGAAGATTGTTTTAAAATTCTTGATTTGATGAAATCGGTTACAGGAGAGGAACCGAAAATGTGGGGGACATCCATCGTTGGCTTTGGAAATTATCATTATAAGTATGCAAGCGGGCGGGAAGGCGATTTTATGACGGTTGGTTTTTCTCCACGCAAACAGAATATCACCATTTATATTATTGCCGGGTTTAAGCGATTTGAGGAACTTATGGCAAAACTTGGAAAATATAAAACAGGGAAATCCTGTCTGTATATAAAAAACTTGAGGATATTGACCTGGATATTTTTACCACATTAATAAGGGAGTCCGTTTCTTTTATTAAAAACAAAAAGTGGATATAAATTAGCGTTCTTCAGCTTTAATTTCCTTGATTAAAATGCAGTAGATTAAACAAACTAACCTGTTATGCAAATTAGAATAGAAATCCATTTTTTCTACAAACAGAGTCAAGTCCTAAATGTTGTGTACTTTGTTCTTCCAGCGGTTTAAGTTCTGATGAAGCGTAGCGGAATCAGAACTTAAACCGCTCGCGCCAGTTTGACCCACGGTTCAGTTTTATTTTTTAGTATTTCCATATCCAAATA
>JAJRVW010000006.1 GCA_024277115.1 Calditrichota bacterium | reverse complement strand
ACTTCTTTTAGCGGCCGTAAGATCGATTGAATTAATCTTGTGGATACCCAACCTAAAAGAAATACCCCAAGCACGGTGCTGAAGATTATAAAACTTATGGAAAGATTATAGTTGCTCTCTGTTGTGGTAAACCCCGATGTAATCAGTTCTCTAAAATTTTGAGTATTTGCGCTGAGTGTTTTTTTTATAAGATTATATTTTTCGGTCATCACTTCAAGGTCGTCAACAAGCTTTTCATTCGTTGCGCCTGTAATCATGCTTCGCGCAGATTTTAAAGCGAGGGGGAAATAGGTAATAAATTCTTCTTTCAATTCAAGATATCTCAGATCATTTTTATCAAAATATTTTTTTGTCTCACCTACCTTTTCTAAATACTTTATATATTCATTCTTTATTTCAGCCAATGCCACCGTGTCGGCGCTTCCTACAGCATCTTGTAAGTTCCTTTGAAGCTGGTCGAACTCCCGTTCCAAGCTATTACTAAGGGCCAGCGCCGGATAATAAATATCCTGAATTTGCCGTGCTATAAAATTATTTTGACTGTTTTGCCAAAGAAGAATAATTACAATTAAAATAAATGTAGCACCTGCAATTACAGGCATTAAAATTATCTTCTTTTTAAGATTGAAATTTTTAAACATTGTTTTCATTTTTTAAGTTAAGTCTTAAAACTTAATATCTTAATCGTCAGTAACTGTAATTACTTTTATCTTTAAATTCTCTATAGATGTGGAATTAGAGACATACCCGATAGCGCCTTCGTGCTGTTGAATATAATCCAGAACTTCACTATCAGTGACTTTCTCTGGTGGAGGTACACCGCGGCCAGTAAAAATCTGTTTCTGCCAATAGGCCTTTATTGAAGAGACCTTTTTATTATGTATATCTTTTGAGAATTCTGTTCTCTCTTTTCGCGACTCCACCAAATCAACGGGAAAAATTCGTACACCATCTCCCCATTTGTGTTTTTTCTTCAAAAAGATACGCGAGAGTTCATCTTTTCCGATACTTTTAGTATTAGTCGATGTGCCTGTTACGACCTTATAACCTTTTTTATTTTTTGCTATCGTGAAGACAGCAGGTAAAATAATTATTATGACCAATAAACTTATTACTAATCGTTTCATTTACACTGATCCGTTTTTAAAAACTTGTGGATAAACTTAAAATACTGTAGAGCGTTTCCGCTGCTTTTTCTTGAAAAGGAGACAAGGCAATTTCCTCGACTAAATACCCTTTATTCCAATGCCCTTCCAATTTCAAGGTATAGTTGGATGAAAAATTGTATTTAAAACCAATTGCATAATCTATATCAAAATCAAAACTGAAAGATGATTTCCCTGTAATTTTTGATAATATAGGTGGCAAAGTTAAATAATTTACCCGAAACATCTCACCCTGAATATTTAGGCTGAAAGATTCCGAAAAATAATATCCGGCCTGGGCATAACCGGCGTTAACCTGAACATCTGTTTTATCTAGTGCCAGGAACAAGAATTCTGAGCGAAAAAAGTATTTTTCAAAATCAGCATCAATTGCAAGTAGACCATCATAAAAATTTTTGGGCCCTAAAATACCATTTTCAGAAAAGGACAAGCCATCTACCACTCTCCCAAATTGTCCGGCGGCAATTAGCCTTAAACCATCAACAGGTGTATTTAATACAAGCTGCCCTCCTACCCCTTTTTCAATTTGGGCGATTCCCACCTGTTGTTCGAGGGCACCGGAAAAAACATTTTTAGTATTAAACCACTCCGACCAACTCCAATGGCCCGCATAGATACTAAATTCAAAATTCCAGGGATTAAAGTCTTCTGACATAAATGTTATGGAGAGCCCATCGACAGTCTCGCTCATATAGCCACCTTCGCCATAAGGAGCATAGGGTAAGCCATAGAAAGGTAATAAAACGCCAACATCCCGTACTTCATTATAAATACCAAAGGGTATTTGTATTTTCCCAACTTTTATCGAGTATTGATTACTAAATTTATGTTGAAAAAATGCCCAGTCTAAGGCAATATCTTTTTCGAGGACCGCAAGCGGGCTTTTACCTGTTTTTTTATGACTAAGCTGAATAACAAAATTGCTTGCCTCATCCAGGTCAAACCGAAATTGCAAAGCAAGTGTCCGATAATCTGAAGTGCCTGTTGATGGGATTCCAAGAATCTGGTGGCCATCGCTTATGGCAAAAGCTTGTGTTAGATAACCATGCACATTTAGTTTCGTTTGTGAAACACCGGTTATTGGTAGATAAAATACGAATAATAAAATGATGGATCGCAGGTAAGGAGTTGCCTTGTTTCCTGTAATTGATTTTTTTTTAGACCAATGCAGTATCATTAACAAAACTCCTTAAAAACTTGTTGATAGACTTAGGATCATATAATTTGTACCAAAAGGTTTGTCTTTCCCAAAATTTATCATTTTTTCTTCGACAATCAGGCTCTTATTCCAATGGGTTTCAAGTTTTAGGGCCAGTTGTGCTGAAAAAAAATAATTCAGGCCAAGGGCAAAATCTTCATAATAGTCAATATCACTTCTAATATTTAAAAGTGGAATTGGTACATTTATCGCCTTATAAGTTCCAGCCTGAACGTTTAGCCACATTCCCTTAAAAATATTATAACCTGCCTGTCCATAGAGAGAAAAAGCGAATATATCATTTTCTTTTAAAAAATATCGTGTGTGTTCTGAGCGTATAAAAAAATCAGTCTGCTCATAGTCAACAGAAAAATGAAACACATTTATATTCTCTTTACCAATACCCGTCTCTTCACTAAAGCTAAGTCCACCACTAATATCACCGTGATAACCCGCAAGACCTAATCGCAAACCATCTACCGGTGTATTAAACCACCACTGTCCGCCAAATACATTTCGTATTTGCGGAGTCTCAACAAGTACAGTTAATTTTTGTGTAAAAGGGTTCTCTCTTGCCGCCCACTCTATCCATTTCCATTCACCCAAATATGATGTGAAGTCAATTTTCCATCCACTTTCCGAAAAAAACGAATACGAGACTGAAATCCCATTGATTGTTTCACTCATGTAATTACCCTCGCCATAGCTGGCATAAGGAACCCTGTAAAAAGGTAAAAGTGTACCGACATCTCTTATTTCGTTAAATATTCCAAAAGGGATTTGGATTTTCCCTACTTTGAATGAGAGCCCGTTTGAGAATGAATGTTGATAAATAGCCCAGTCTAGCTTTAAACCTTCTTCGAGAACCATTATCGGACTTTTGCCCATCCGTTCATGGCTTATCTGCATAATAATTAAATTCTGATCATCCGCGTCATAGCGGAACTGTAAAGCCATAGTCCTATAATCCGATGTTCCTTGTTCGGGGATACCAAAAATTTGGTGCCCCTGGGAAATTGCAAACGCCTGACTAAAATATCCATGAATATTTAGTTTTGACTGCGCGGCCACACAAGCAGACATAAAAGCTAAATTAAATATTAATTTATTCACAAAACGCCTGAACATAATTGTATTTCCTCAATCTGAACAGCAGAATTATCAACCAAAATAAGAAAAAACATTATTTTTAGTTAATTGCTCACCTTCTCCAGGTTCACCTTCAATGTAGCAGGCTCATTAATCGCATCCTGATCAAAGTCGAACTCTTCATCCAAAATTGTTATGTGTAAAGTGAAGTTTTCCAGGGTATAGGTACCAACTCTCACGGAATCATTTTCTGGAATAAATATGAATTGATTACCGTTAATACTTATTTTTCCTGATTCAGCCAGCTCTTGACCTAAAAATGTTGTATTGGCTGTATAAGAAGAATCACTACTTATAACCATGGTGTGACTAACACCGTATTCGGTAAGGTCTACAGATTGGTAGGGTTCATTCTGATTTTTAAATTCGAAGTATGTCCCTTTCCAACCACCAGTTAAACCTTCAGTGAGAATAATATTCTTATCTGTATCAGTATTTTGGGAACTTGTTGAGTCATCACAACTTAGAAGGGACAAGACTAAAAAAACGTGGACAAAAACTCTTTTACATCCTTGTATAAGATTCATTGTTTTCTCCAATTATTTTATAATTATAAAAACACAATCGGCTAAGTTGTGAAAAACTTAACTATAGTGGAACATCTGGATATAATTGTTTATTATTATTTTTTAGGGAAAAGGGATTACAAGGTTGAGAGACTAAAAAAAAGAGAGGGCAAATAATTCATCCTTTAAAGGAGGGGAGGTATGGAGGCTCTTGCATTAAACTCACTTATTAAAGGAGCAGTTTTTTTGAATTATTTAGTCCCTCTCAACCAACGACCTAACTCGCTGCTGTTACATGCATATCCTATGCCAGTTATTTTATTCAAAAGAATATCGCGTAAACAATGGCTTTCCCAAAAATCACAATGATTAGAAATGGTAAAATTGTCGAAATATGAACCACAAATATGGTGAAATGTTAAACAGAAAATTATTTTAATACGAATGGAAAAAGAAAATTTTTATCAAAGAAATATAAAACCCCAGTTAAAAAAAGGGATGGACGAAATTCGCCACCCAGGGAACCATCCAAAAACGACTGCCCTTTCAATTGCAATAGGCCTTTTTATCGGGATTGCCATACCAATGGGTTTTCAAGTTTGGGCTATGGCAGCGCTTCTGCTGATTTTTCACTATAATTTGGTGATAGCCAGCTTTGTATCACTTATATCCAACCCGTTTACAATTTTGCCGATCTATTATGTTATTTTATCTTTGGGAGAATTTATATTGGGGGTGAATTTCCCGTGGGAGCTGTTTTATAATTTTCTTGAAGAACCAGGAATGGATAAGATTCTTGCATTTGGAACCAGAGGCATTTCTGTATTTTTCACGGGTTCTATAGTAATTGCAGTTTTAGTTGCGGTACCATCCTATTTTATTGCGATCAAAGCAATTACAAGGATGCATGACCGGAAAAACTTAATTTCAGAAAAGGTTTAAAACCTCTTTTAAGTCAACATTTCCACCACTAATAATAATGCCAACTTTTTTCCCTGCCACCATCTTTTTTGATTTAATTATTGCAGCCAACGGGGTTGCACTCGATGGCTCAATAATTATTTTCATACGTTGCCAAACCAGGCGCATGGCTTCGATAATCTCTCCGTCCGAAACCAGTATAATTTCATCAACATACTTTTGAGCAAGCCGAAATGTTCGCTCACACATCGCTGTCCTTAGGCCATCAGCAACGGTTTTGGGTGGCAATTGTGGATGAAGCTTTCCATTTTTTAAAGAAAGGTAAGCATCTTTTGCCAATTCCGGTTCACCACCAAACACAGAAATATTAGGAAATAGTTCTTTTGCATAAATGGCAGTTCCATTAAGGATGCCGCCACCGCCAACAGGCGTACAAACAAAATCAAGTTCCCCTGTTTCCTCAAAAAGTTCTAAAGCGGCGGTTCCCTGCCCGCAAATTACAACATCATTATTATACGGATGGATTAATTCCGCCCCTGTCCGGTCCATCACTTTTTTAGTTTCTGCTTCACGTGATTCGAGCATGGCATCACTAAAAGTGACTTCGGCGCCATAAAGCTTTAAAGCATCCTTCTTAACCTGTGGCGAAAGGTGTGGGGTAATAACATACGCTTTTATACCCCTCCAGCATGCTGCCTGTGCCAGGGCCGCACCATGGTTTCCTGAAGAGTGCGTAATTACACCATTTTTAGCTTGTTCGTCGTTAAGTGAAAAAACGGCATTGGTAGCGCCACGTATTTTAAAAGACACGGTCTTTTGGAAATTCTCACATTTAAAGTAGATGGTAGCACCAACTAAATTATTTATAGATTTACTGGATAACACAGGCGTACGGTTAATATATTGTTTAATCCGCGAATGCGCCTTTCTAATCTCGTGTGTATTGATAATCATAAGTTTAACATTTTTAAGGTGTAAGGGTGGTTTTTAGTGCAGCAATTTTCTATCTTTTTTAAGGCTTAACATTGTCCCCCCCTTTAAGTGATCTCAACTAAAGAGACCAAAATTTACTACGATAGTGAGCACATGCTTTCACTTAAATATAATATATTAATTGTTGATGATCATCCCTTCACAATTAAAATCCTAACAAAAATTCTGGAAAAACAAAATTACACTGTTTTTTCTTTTACAAATCCTGTTGAGGCGCTGGGTTTTTTAGATGAAAAAGCGCATCAGATTGATTTAATTATTTCTGACATGATGATGCAAGAAATGACAGGTATGGACCTCCTCACCTACATAAAACAAAACCAGTCAAACGCGCAAATTCCTTTTGTCTTTTTATCTGCTGCAAATAATGACAATATCCGCAGGGAGGCTTTTGAAAAAGGAGCATTGGATTTTTTTGATAAGCCTGTCAACACAAATTTATTTGTATCCAAGATTCAATCCATTTTACAAAATATATCATCGAGCCATCTTAGTACAAGCATACTACTGTCCGGAAATGAAAAAACATTATCTCAGGAAGACCTTTTAAAATATTGTGAAATGGAAAATTTAACCGGTTTTGTTTATTTCAATAATGCAACGCTCGAAGCGGTTTTTCTATTTAAAAATGGTGTCATCCAATACACGTCCTCAGATAATGTACTTAATTCAGACTATGAACTAGTCCTATCCTGGACGAAATATGATTTTATTATTTCCCGATCAAAATTTAACATAAATGCGGCACGGCAATATATCAAGCAGACACGGTCTTCACCGCTCTTACAATTTGCTATAAACAAAGAAGGTAAATTTGATAATTTTTTTTCACAGTTCCCGGACTTAATCGAAATATTTATTTATAGAGGTACCTGGAACCCGGTAAAGAACCCTCTGAATACAGAATACGCCTTTCTATTGGATACACTTTATTTTATGCAAGCAACCCTGTTTAACGAATATGGTAAAAAGGTTGTTTACACACGGATAAAGCTCAACAACGATAATATATTTTTACTGGCTGATTATAATAATAATGCACTTGCATTTTTATTGAAAAGCGAGAATAACTACTGCCGGTTATTGGAAATTTGGAAAGCCTCTCAAAAATGATGAAAGAATTGACACAAGGGATTGCACGCGTACCCGGTATTAAACATGTTTTAATCCTTGACAAGGATGGTGACACGTTCTTCTCTGACTCATTGATTATCGATGAGGGAAAAGAAGCAATGGGTATGTTTATACACTTTTTAGATTTTGCAAACAAGCAAAGAATGACAGGCAATCCTCAGCTTAAAACCGGTGACTGGGTTTTTGAAGATTTCAGTGTATCGATTCTACCTACCTATGGAAATATATTAATAATTTGTTATGACAAAGTGTTTGATACGGAAAAACTTACGACCGAAGTACTACAAATTTTTAATGAATTTAATTAAAAAAATATAAGAAAGGACATTATGAAAAAGCCATCTATCTCAGATGTGATCGCGAGCGAACCTTTCGAAATCGCCAAAAACATTTATTGGGTTGGTAAAAAAACCGGGAATGACCTGGAAATGAATGTCTTTTTACGCATATTTGAGAAAGGCAAGCAAAAAATCAATATGCTGATTGATCCCGGCCCACCTTCTGATTTTGATATTATTGAGCAAAATGTAAAAAAAGTTTTAGGGAATGATTATAAAATCCATTTCGCATTTATTAACCATCAGGATCCTGATGTAGGCTACAATGCCATCTATTTTCAACGCTACTTCCCCAATATGCAAATCATTACGATGGAAGACACCTGGCGGCTCATCAAATTTTATGGGTTTAATCCCAAACGCTATATCCCGGTAGACCGTTTTAAAAGCCGGACTATCAAAATGATTACAGGCCATAAATTGGTTTTTGTCCCGACACCATATTGTCATTTTAGGGGTGCGTGCGCACTATACGATGTTACCGAACGCGTTTTATTTACAGGCGATTTATTTGGTGGCCTTTCAGATTCTCCCGGATTTTATGCCGATGAACAATCCTGGTCTGGCATTAAAATTTTTCAGCAAATTTATATGCCCACAAATATTGCTGTGGAAAATGCCCTGGGCGCTATCAAACGTGTCGATCCATCGCCAGCGCTAATTGCCCCACAACATGGAAAAATAATAAAAAATGAATTTGTAAATCATTTTATTGCAAAACTTAAAACCCTTGCTGTGGGATTGGATTTAGCAGACCAAAACAAGATTCTTGTCTCACAATACATTAAAGCATTCAATGCCATTATCCAGCAAATTAAACTTAAAATAGATAAAGAAATTTATGATTCTATTTTTTCAGCCCTGTTTACGGACGAGTCTTTTCCTGAAATATTTAGCATAAAAGACGAAGAAATCTACGAAGTTAAAATTGCAGTTGAATACGCCATGCAGTTTTTCCTGAACAACACCCTAAAGAATCAATCCGACCAAGTCAAAAGGGATCTTCAATTTCTTGTTTTGCACATTTTAACCGACCTGAACCTGCCTACCGAAAACTTAAACCTTGAGGTGGATGACGCCACAACCAATAGCCCTGATGATAATTTTATCAGCGAAGAAGCAAGCGATCTAAAAGAAGAGAATACTTCTGACGAAACAAACATTTCCCATCTCAATATTCGGAACCTGCTTCAGCTTATCGAAGATGAAAGTGGCAGTGACAAATTTAATGAACTAACAGTTCTGCGGATTATGTTAAAAATCCCACCCGATGTCCTCAAAAGAAATAAAGTAAATAGTTATGATGATTTTTTTCAGCTAGAAGAAACGGACGATGTTGATTTTATAAAATATATTATCAGGGGAAGTGAACAAATTTTAGGCCACAGACTACCTGAATCGGTTTTAAACCAGGAAATTTAAAAAGATGAAAACTAATCTAGGCCATCAACCTGAAAGCGGGTTCCATCTGCTTGCAAACCGCCCTGTTGTTTTGCACTGCAACCACTATAATATTGAATTACAGAATACCATTTTATTACCTGAATATATAAATGGTTACGAAATACAATTTATATCAGCAGCAGAAATTTTCTATAGCATGATAAAAGAAATCTGTGATAAAGAAGCTATTGTGTCCCAAACTGAACAATTAATTATCGCCTCTAATATTTATAAAAAAATGGGGCTTGGCCTCTTGGATTTTTCTGGTATAACGGAGGATGGCGGTATAATACAATCCCAGGGTTCACATTATCATTTAGGCTGGCAAATCCGTTTTGGCAAAATTGAAAAAAATACCCATGTACTCACTGCGGGTTATATTGCTGGTGTTTTGACTTTTATTTATAATTACAGCTATATGGTCGAACCCACTTACCGCTCTTCTAAGCTAATTTTTAATATTCAGAAAACAGGCCATGCCAAGTATACGGATAACCTTAACAAAGAGCAGCCGGCCTTCCCAACAACACAGCCCGAATTCCCAGAATATTCGAACAAGCTTCCCTGTCAGGATATTACAAAAGAAGTTTTACAGGCGTTGCCGCAATCAAACGAAAGCGGGTTGATAGAAGCCTTTGGCGTGCTGCTAACCTATCTCCCTTCGGAGTATTATGGCTTGGCCTCCTACCGCTTCGAGGAAGAACTTGATAAAGTTGGTGGAATTGAAGGACTTGCCAAACCTCTCCTGATTGAGTCTGGTCATATTTGTGGGTTTAATACTTTTGGTGGGATTATGACTTCGGAAATTTGGAATACCTTGATATTACCAATGCTTTCTTCTAAGAAGGATTGGGTGTATGGCATGGTTTCCGTAATCAATGCGTTGGGTTGGGGGCACTGGCACATCCAGGAATTAATCGATGATAAAAAGCTGGTATTGCGTGTTTACAACAGCACCGAGGCCATTGCGTACCGGCGCCATTTGGGGATTGCTAAAAAGGGAAAATGCTATACGGCCGAAGGTGCCGCTGCCGCAATTATGAACCTGATTTATAAGGGAGACATTATGGAAGCCCCGGATTTAACCAAAGAATACTATAACTCGGTTTTCCGTCACGAAACCGCCTTTTCATCAAAAGAAACCAAGTGCGTGGCCAAAGGTGATGCATACTGCGAGTTTGAATTTTGTAATTAAAATTTTATAATGGGCACTTTTTAGCGATTTAAAAATTCAACCGCCCTTTGTTCGGACCAATACTCACCCGCCTTATTAAACGAAACAAAGCCTACATGTCCGCCTGCCTTTGGCGTCTCCATTTGGACGAACTCATTTTCTTTTATCTCGGCAAAAGGAAAACATTCTGCCGCTAAAAAGGGATCGTTAAGCGCATTTATAAGCAGTGTTGGGATTTTAATTTCCCGGATAAAAAATTTACTACTGCATTTTTGCCAATAATCTTCTGCATCCTTAAACCCATGGATTCTTGAAGTGTAACGATCATCAAAATCCTTAAATGATTTTATATGATGAAAATCTTTATCATCAATTTGCCCCGGAAACATTGTCATCTTGATTTTAATTTTTTGGTGTAAAAATTTTAAAAACCGCTTCATATAGATTTTATTTGTGATGGCGGCTAGTTTCTCGGCGCTGGATTTTAAATGACAGGGTACAGAAAACACACAAGCCATGCTGATTTTACCAACAGCCGCTTTTGCCTGTTCACCAAGATAAACTAAAATTTGATTTCCCCCCATACTAAAACCAACTAAGGTTATTTCATCATAATTTTTGGATGCTTGACCATGTTTGATCACAGTTTGCAAATCGTCCGTTTCCCCACTATTATAAAAGCGTAATTTCCGGTTCATTTCCCCACTGCATGAGCGAAAATTCCAAGCCAATACATCCCATCCTTTTCTATGGAGCGCCCTGGCCATCCCAAGCACATACGGTCGGTGAGAGCTGCCTTCCATCCCATGCGAAATGATGGCAAGTTTTTTAGATGCACCTTTTAACCAATCGAGGTCGAGAAATCACCATCGGGTGTTATTATTCGTTCACGCGTATATAGACCCGGATCGAGTTTTCTAAAAAGGGAGGGGTAAATGGTTTGCAGATGCCCGCTGGGGACAAAAACAGGCGGACGGTATGTGTTGGTGTGTTGTAAGGAGGTCATTTTTTAGGTTAAAGTGAGTTCGATACAAAACTTTTTCATTGAAAAATTATTCTAGCGAAAGTTCTTTTAAGTTACCTAAAAGCAAATTATAACTTCAACCCCTCCTGGTTGAGGCGGGGCAAATTGCCTGAAAAAAAAATTATCCCATAGAGAACCGGGATTCAAAAAACGAAGAGACAATCTCTACGTTTTGGGCTGTAAAACTTAACGATAATAAAGGCATATAAAACAACTCACCCCTACGCCGCTTCTGCTGATTTTTAAGTTTTTCAAGTCCCCCTCTTCTAGGAGAGGGGACTTTTGTTAGTTCTGTTGGATAGACTCTAAAGAATCATTTTTTTCACTTACGGACTGATAAGGCGACCACATTTTCCATTGCTCCAGCTCTATTTTTACACTCCCGATAAAAACTTTCATATAAGAAAGAATTGGAACACGGAAAGCATCATCACTAAACCAAGCTTCAAAAGGACCCGTCACTCCGGCAATGCCTTCTACAAAAAGTTCACCACTAAAATAAAGTGTAGGCAGTCCTTCAGGGATAGAATCAGTCTGTGTAAGCACCCGCTCTTTTGAAAAATTGAAAACCACATCACCCGACTTATCTTCAATAAAAGTTGAGACTGTGTCCTTGCCCGGTTTACCGGAATTTATCCGTGCAAAATAAATAAGGCTTATACCGTCAATTTTATTTTCAGTAAGTTCTAACTCTTTCTTATGAACAGTTCCAGGGTTTTCTTTATCAAAAAGGTTCAGATTTATAACCATTCGATCGTAATCAAAATCGTAGACTGCATTATAATTTTCACCATCAATTTTTTCATCCGATACAAAGCGGGCAACTTTAAAATCATCGGTAATATAGGTATCATAAACACTTTCGTGGTCTATCCAAAAAAGTAAAGGGTTAGAGTGGATAATGACTCTGATGTGGTTTGCATCATAACCGTTGACCTTTTGTTTTCCAAAATTTTTCATGGTAATTTTGCCAAGGTGGAAAAATGAATAGTCAACACCGTAAACAAGTTCCTGACCCTTTTGCCATTTAAATTCTTTAAATTGTTGTGCATAAACTGTTGGGGTGAGAAGAAGAAACATAACCAGGAAAATAGCAATATTTGATGCTTTATTTTTTAACAACACGCCGCAAACCCTTTATAAAGTTTAAATAGAAATTGAATATACGTCTTAAATATCAAATGTTTCTGTAACAAATATCATATTTTAATTATCGGCTGTTTTTTATAAAGTGTAAATCCGGCCGGCGCATTCTATCATAATTATATCAAAAATCGATTACGGCTTAAAGATATTATTATATTAAACAAGGCTTGTACCCAATATCATGCCCATTGTTTTATAAAATTTGAGTAATAGTATAAACTTTCTTTTTCGAGACGGATGTGGTCTCTCTTATAGTTAATACCAACAAGGCCAAAACGGGCGCTTGTCCCCTCCAGCCATTCATAATTATCCAAAAGGCTCCAATGAAAATAGCCCCTGATCGGCAAACCATACCCTATGCCCTCCTCTATAATTTTTAAGTGTTCTCTGAGAAAACGAACCCTGAGTTTATCGTCTGTTGCAGCAATTCCGTTTTCAGTGACATAAATATCTTTTCCATACAAGGCCATTTTTTTTATGTTTTCCAATAATCCTTCCGGATATATTTCCCATCCTAGGTCAGAAAACCCCAGGCCGCGTTTGTTCTTAAAAATCAGCTCAAAGGGTTTTGTTTTATTAACGCGCATGCGCACAAACATGCGGTAGTAATAATTAATACCCCAAAAGTCGATGGTTACACTTAACCCGGCAATTTTCTCTTTGAAATAGAGAAGAAAGGGAAGTTTTATCTCAAGCACATCCTTTTGGAAGGCTACCGGTAGCATTGTATTAAAAAAATTGTCCATAAAAAGTGTAAGCATATTGTCAAAAGGCGAAAAGCGGGCATGCGGGACAAAGGAAATTAAATGTTTGGCAATACCAATTTTTGCACGGCGGTTTGCAGACTTAATCAATTTATAGGCTTCTTTATGCGCCTTTAATATATTAAGAAGGGCGTGCATCATTTTATTATTGTCTACCTCTCCCGGGGGAAAAACACCTTCCCCATAAGCGGCCAATACCCATACAACAGGTTCATTAAACGTAATAAATAGATATATCCGATCCGCAAACTTTGTTATAATTTTAGATATATACCTTAAGAAGATTTCTATAGATTGAGGTTTATGCCAGGGGAAGCTTTCGTGAAACCAGGCCGGGTGCGAGAAATGGTGCAAGGTTAGCATTGGGGTTATGCCCAATTCCAATAACCGATCCACCATTTTATCATATTGTCCGAGTGCCCTTACATTAAAGAAGGCCGGTGATGGCTCCAGCCGCGCCCACTCCAAAGAAAAACGGTACGCATTGAGGTTATACTTTGAAAGTATATCAAAATCGTAGGGCCATTTTTTCCAATGGTCTGCCGCCCGGCCATAAACAGTTTTTTTTCATCCTTATTAAACCGGTTTGTTTTTTCCCAGTTGGTAAAATCATTTTCAATATATCCTTCGCATTGGAATGCAGACGAAGCGGCGCCCCACAAAAAGTCTTTTCTATAATCAGGCATCAGGAAAACGGTGTATTGGCAATTACATTTTCGGACAGGCCAATAAAATATGACGGTGTGTCTGTCCAGCTGCCAGGATTTAAGTACCGTATGCCGTCGACTATTTCGTCTTGAACATGATGTGTATGGCCACAGATAACAATATCGGCACTCTTATTTTTTGCATATTTTATGGCTCCATCCTGCACTTTTTGGACATTGCGGATAAATGTTTTCGAATTTCGTTTTAACCAATGGCCAATACGCATTTTTTTAGGATCAATACTCAGGGAGCAACGATATACCCAGTCGGCAAAATCCGATATTTTTGGATGTTTACTTGTAAATTTATCAAAAATATCACCATGAAAAATAAGTACTTTTTTATTGTTCCAAACAAACTCATATTCATTATAAAACTGAATTCCAAGCAATTGGGTTAATAGGTCTGAATAGCCATCGTGGTTTCCCCGAACCCATACAACCTCGATATGGTTCTCTTTATCTGTTAAACGTCGGAGCACGCTTAATACCCGCCAGTGGTGCCGGTTAAGTCTTTTCATATTTATCGAGTCAAAAACATCCCCATTAATAATAAGACGTTTAAACGAAACACGTTCCAAAAAATCAAGCAAGGCCGTTGTACGCGATACCTTGCTACCCAGATGTAAATCACTGATTATGACGGTTTCGAATGTCTTTATCTTTTTCCCGAAAAAAGAAGAAAAGTCAGGAATTGAAAACTGATCAAGAATATGCTTTACGTTATTTACGCGCTCTACACCTTCAAGATAACCCGATTGATAAATTTCTATCATTTAAGCCCCTCCATGTTAAAAGCTTAATGAATAAACTTTGTCTTGTCCTGATTATATTTACAGAATTTAGTAAACTTGTAAATATAAAACAAAGGAGCCCCCATGTCAGCACAAGCGATAAGCTATCGGTATAGCGAAGCCTTCAAGCAGAAAGTAATAGGTGAAATAGAAAGCGGT
>JAJRVW010000107.1 GCA_024277115.1 Calditrichota bacterium | reverse complement strand
TATTTTACCAGGATCATCTTTTTTGAATCCTGAAATATCTGATCAATAAGAAGTGTATAAAAATAAGTGCCGCTAGCCAATTCCGATATATTTAGTTTCGTACTAAAACTGCCCTTGTTTTGTTGTTGTCCTACAAGGGTTGCAACGCGTTTTCCATTGATAGAATAAATATTAATTTCTACAAACCCTAATGATTGAAGTGTGTAGTTGATTTGTGTTTCTGATGCATTAAAAGGATTGGGATAGTTCTGTTGTAAAAAAGAACGTTTTGGAAGAATGTCGGTATTCTGTTCTATAATACTGTTGACTTTATCCTTATGATACTCGACAATTGCTTCGATAATCCAGTCACAGCCGGAGTTATGCCATCCCAATGGTAGACCTGCCTGATAGCTATGCCATGAGGTTGTTGAGGGAAACCCTGGTTTATTTGTGTTGTAAACAGTTCCCACTTTTCCTTCCAGTAAAACCCAAAATGGGATATTGATAGCAATGTTTTGGAGGGTATCAATGTGAGAAATATCGAATGGTGTAAATAATAGAATACCATCATTCAGAAAATTCTGATTTATATTTTCGAGGGTAATATTAGTTGTTTCTCTATAGGCTCTATTATTAATAGAAGGAAATTGAGAACCAAAATGTATCGAAAAGGCAGTATCTTTTTTAGCAAAACTAAATCGGACTTCTCTTATGGAATAAGAATGGTAAGAAGTGTCTGGTTTGCTGCTATCCGGTGTGAACCAAACTGCAATGGGCTCACACCAACCTGGGTCGAGACAGCTCCCTATAAAGCCGCAGGCATTTAACGAGTCAGGGTAATAGGGGTAATAGTATTTTAAGGTATCCGTCGTTTGGCCACAAACTATTGATGTTAAGTTTACAAACCAGAAAAAAAGTATAATCTTCTTTATCATGAGAAATCCTTTTAATTTAAGCGGAAAAATTTAATTAAAGTGGGGAAGTGAAACAGGCTAACCAAACCAATTGTCCCAATTAACTAACAGTTTTAGGGTAAAAAGCAATTTTTCTTTTAAAAAGTAAAATTTATTGGAAAGCGTCAGATTATTGGAAATAAGGAAATAAGGAAATAAGGAAATAAGGAAATATTGTAAATGGAAACATAGGGCAACTTTATTTTAGTTAAACTACTGTTTCCCCCTCCGTGAGACTTTTTGCAATATAACACAAGAAACCTGTGGTGCAAATTTTTTTTAAAGCAGACTGCTCTCAAATTCCAACAGTTTTGTAAAGCGGCCTTGCGCTATAGGTTTTATTGGATTGCAGCATAATGGCCGCCTGCCTTAAAACCATATCAGCGTAAGTATCCGTATTGTTCTCGTATTCGTTTGCGGCGCAAAGGCAAAAGCCAATTAAGCCGCCATTGGGGAAAAGGCTTAAAATGCTGGCGCTAAGCGTGCGTGCCAGGCGCAGTTGGCCGGCCTTGGATTTTATCCAATCGGCATGCAAAGGGTTGGTTGCGAAAAGGGGTTTTACCAAAATGGCCGGCATCCGGGTGTAAATTAAATCAAGCTCATTCTCGCCGTAAGCGCCGCCAATAAAAATGCCTTCTTTGCCACCTAAGGGCGTGTCAAAATCATCACTTATAAGTTGGGCATATTTCTTTGCCCAGCGCCGGGTTATATCCAGGGCATTGGAAGCAATGGCCACGGAGGTGTAATTGTCTTTAGGGTTTTCGCTTTGGTTAAAGCTCGCCTGTACATAGGCGGTACAATTATCAATATTTGCCTGAACCTGGCACTCTCTTGCCCGGCCATGATAAAATTGGGTACGGTACATAAAATCTCCGTTGAAATTTTTTTGGATTGGACTTACCTGTATTATTTATAAATCCACACTATAGAGACGCAAAGAATAAGGGGATAAGAAAATCTTTCATGCCTTTGCCCTGAATAATATCTAAATTTTTATTTAGATATTGTTTTTTAATTTGCGTCTTCGCGGTCTATAAATTGTTCAGGATTTTTTTATGCTCCCTGTATATATAGTGTAAATAAAAATTAAAAATGGGGCATCCGATTTTAATTTTTTTAAGAGGGCCCTTTTTTTTATATTTAACCCTGATCTTTGTTGTTTTTATACCAATCTAAAAATATGCTGACCAACTCAATGCCCTTAGAAAAACTTTTAGAGCAGTGTACCACTTCCTCTGGGAAAGAACGGCATAAAGCCTGGCGGGAATTCTTTAGCCGTTATAAGCATTTTTTGTTTTATTTTATCGATCGTAGTTGCGCCCAATGGAATTTGCCCCGTTTGAACCTGCAGGAAAGGGAGGCAAAAAACGATATTCTTTCCGAAGTCCTTTTTACCCTCAATAAAGATTTATCAAGCTTCAAGAACCGGGATTGCGAGCAGGCATTTATAGCGTGGTTGCAGGTTGTGTGCAACTGGACCACCGGGATTTATCTTAAACGTGTTTTTAAGAAAAATATCAGCGCCACAGATATTGCTGAATTACCTGAAATTAAAGAAGGCCATGATGAATTAATTTTGTGGGAATTATATGAATCTATTATCGAAGCCCTCCGAAAAAACGTCTCACCGGAAAAACGAAAAACCGAGCGGGATATTAATATTTTATTATTAAATATCTGGTCTGGTTTTTCACCCAAATCCATTGCCGAACATCCCTGCTATAGTGGGTTAAATGTTGCTTCAATTGAGAGTATAATCAAACGGATGAAGAAAAAGATAACTTTTTTTGATTGGATGCCCTTTTTTTGATTTTTATTTACACTATGTTTTATAAAGGGGTTTAAAAAGGACTTGACTGTGGGAAATAACAATACAGGAAATTTATCATTGGGAAAGGCGCTAGCGTATCTCCGGTGTGAAAAAGTCTCCGGTAATGATTATTCCGGTCTGTTCCAGGGAGATGCGAAAGCCTTTTTAGAAAGTTTGCGGGAAGAATCTATGCAAATTGAAAAATCATACGAACTAAAAGATTTTTTATATCTTGCGCATGATGTCGTGGAAACCCGTGATGTTTACCAAAAACAATATCAGGATTTTTTTATTTCTTTGTTTCTTCTCGATACACCGGACAAGGATTGTTATAAACTGGCCTGTAATTTAAATAATCATTTTGACTGGTTTGAAGTGTTTAGCGAAGTTTTAAATGATTTTCTTTTGACTTATAAAACACTAAAGAATAAACAGGTGGAGGTATAGTGCGATATATTGATCATACTTTATATAATGAGCTTTGTACTTATCTCAGGGGAAAAAGTAGTACTTCACCGTTTAGAGACAGGATTACTGATACCCTGCTGCTTGGTATTTTTACAGAAATAAAAATAAAATCCGGATCAGAAGAAAACCATGTTGATGGTCTGCCTTTGTCTCTTGAAAAAATCGACATGTATTTTGAAAAATATTTATCCGGCAATTTATCCGGGGAAGATGCAGACATTTTAAAGGATGCTATTTGCTCTTCAGAAAAAATATTTTCGCTAATAATGAAAAAAATTAAAGTCCATGAAGCCACCCTTACCGGAACAGCAATAAATATCCCAACCGATTGGAGTAGGAGTGATGAAGAACTGGCAAATAAAATGCTTTACAAAGAAGAAAACAATCAAAAGGAATTAGTTTTAAAGGAGCATTTTATCCGTAAAAATACATTGGTAATTAACGCCATTTTAACCGCGGCTGCAGTGTTTTTAATTCTTTTCCTTTTGCCGATTGAGTTCCAGCAAAACCTGGACGAGCTTTATACTTTTGATTCGGCTGTTCCTTTGGGTTATGAAGAGTCTGGCTTACGGGGAAGTGTGGCGGCTGACCAAAACCATAACCCGGACTATAAACTATTCCGGCAAATATTTAAAGAAGGCATGGCCAGCTATCTTGTAAAGGATTATGGGCAAGCGCTGAGAGAATGGCAAAGAATTACTGTGGACCCCTCACTAAAGAACAAGATGGATGGTTTCCCGGAAAAAGAGAAAGAACAACTAAAACTGTATAAAGCAATGAGTTTCCTGGGATTGGCGCTTTCAGAAAAAGATGGGCCAACAAAGGCCGAAAAAGAAGAATCGCTGATGCAGGCTATAAATTTATTTAAGGCTATGGATATTAAAGATGATACAACAAAGTACTATTATGCCCTTTCCCTTGCCCTAAACAATAATGCCAATCAGGCGAGAATAATTTTAAAAGGAATTATCCCAAAATCTAAAATGTTTCAAAAACGGGTTGTTCTTGAGGAGCGCCTAAACCAATAACCAATACAGGGAGCGTATTATGCATTTAGATTATTTGAACAAGTATTCCGTATTATTTATGAGCTTTAGAGAAGAAACAGATCCGCCACAAGATCCACCAACAGATCCACCAACAGAAAATTAAACAATGGCCACTCAATTTGAGTGGCTTTTTTTTTGGTTGTTCTTTAGTTTGCAGACATGAAGAATATTTTCTTTTTATGCATTATCTATTTATTGGGGCAAGCCGCCTATGGGCAGGGTAAAACTGTCGTCGAGAAAGACTCAATAGCCTGGGCATTTAATAAAATTAAAGATGGAACTGCCCAAATGGATGACTCTACATTTGCAATAAATTGTTTCCGGCAAGCTTTAAAAATAGGTGAAAAGTATAATGACCATTATCTGATGTATAAAGCGAATAGCTCCATTGCCAGGAACTATAATAAAAACAGCCGACAAAAAAAGAGTTTATATTTTATTCGTAAGTCTATAGAACATGCAAAGATGTCAGGCATGGACATAAACCTATTCCCTGAATACTTTAGTATTGCTGTATTACAATATAAAATGCTTAATTATTCGGCCTCATTAGATTCCCTGATACTGTCCGAGCAACAAAATGAAAAATATAATTATAATATTGGGAAGCTACAAAGTATCTTCTTACGTATAAATATATATTCGTATCTTCAACAGAATGATTTAGCGCTCCCTTATATCAGAGAAGGGCTTCGGTTAGCGAAAGCGCTGAATAAGGACATCTATGTTGCCAGTTTTTACCAGAAATTTGGAAGATATTATTTTGATAAGAAACAATATGGCAAAGCAATTACATTTTTTGATAAGTCTTTAAAATATACTCGTTTAATGAGTCAAGAAAGCTATAAAAATTATATGCAATCCCATAATTATAATTATAAGGGCGACATATATTTAGAAAATAAAAACTATGTTTTGGCCCAAAAGTATTATTTAAAGTCATTTGAAAAAGCAAAGGAGGCAAACCATGGCAACTATATTTATTATACTTTACTTGATCTTTTTAAAGTAAATATAATGCTTGATGACTTTGAAAAGGCTGAACTATACCGAAAGAAATTGAGTGTTGTTTTAAAACAAGAAAAATCAGAAATATCTTTACGGATTTTGTACGCAACACATTCAGCACGTTTAAATAAAAAACTAAACAGGCCGGATTCAACTATCTTTTATTTCAAAATGGCTTTGAAGTTTGCAAAAAGCAGGATGAGAAAAATTAGCAATAAAAGTTTCCGATTAGGGTTTAATAATATGGAAGCTGATTTATATCTTGGTATTGCTGATATTTATAAGTCCTATTTTCAAAGGACAGGAAAGGCGGCTTATTTTGATTCAACTTTTAAATATGTAAACATATATCGAGCACGTACATTATATGAAGAATCTAACAAGGGTGAGCTTTCCGAAAAGAATGCTTATACCGATGCTATTTACAACATTGAAAAATCTTACCATAACATTCGTATAGCGAAAGAAAATTCGATCCCTTCTGCTTCTGATTTAGAGATACAAAAACGAACGATGCTTATGAAACGTTTTAATCTATTAAAAGAACAAGCAGTAGATTATAAAAAAATCAGTAGGAAAGATTTTCAAAACTATCTTGCATCTGTAAATTCTGCCGCTATTGTTTATACTTTTGATAAAACAGGACAATACGCATTATATCTCGATTCCAAAACCACAAGGATAATCGATCTAAATATTAGCCCGGATAGCCTAAAGAGTAATATTAAAACACTTGTAGACCAAGCCTTTTATAGTGATGATATTTTAAAACTAAAATATAATACTAAACTTGCCTACAAAATTTATAAAGCTGTATGGGCGCCTTTGGAAAAAGAGAAAAAACTTCCAAAAAATATCATCATCATCCCGGACGGGAATATACTAAACCTTCCTTTTGATATTCTTGTTGATGAAGCCCAGGAAAAAGAACTGTTTTCAGTTTTAGATCCACCCCTTTATAGCAATAATTTATTGGTTAAAAAATATAATTTTTGTTATTTGCCCTCTGCAAATCTTATAAAGTCATTTCATAAAACCAGGCAGGCAAACAAAGTTTTGCTTGTTGCAAGCCCAAAATTTAAAAATGAATATAAAATCGGCCCGAAATTGCTTAGGCGTACAGGATGGTCGTTCGATCCATTGCTTTACTCGATTGCGGAGGTGCAATCTATAAAGGGGCTGTTTGAGGATTATGAAATTTTAATTGGAGAAAATGCGACAAAGGAGGAGGTTTTAGCCAGGGTAGGTTCCAGTAATATAATTCACTTTGCCACCCATGCTTTTGTGGATAGTGCTTTCGATTTGTTCTCGGGTTTAGTTCTTACAAACTCTGGTGACTCCTTAGATACAGGGTTTTTGTTAGGGTATGAAATCGATAAATTAAAACTAAACAGCGATCTAGTCACATTAAGTGCTTGCGAGAGTGGCCGTGGGAAAATTGTTTCTTCCGAGGGTGTGATGGGCTTGCCACGGTTGTTTTTTGGTGCCGGTGCAAATTCAGTTTTAATGACCATGTGGAAAATTGATGATAAACAAAGCGCCAAGTTTATGCCTATGTTCTATAAAAATATTGTTCAGGATAAGATGTCGAAGATGGAAGCGCTTGGTGAGGCAAAGAGGACTTTTGTTGCCCAAAATAAAATACAAAATGAAATCTATTATTCTTATCCATTTTATTGGGCTGCTTTTAATTTATATGGTGATGGTGGTACGCAACAGATTAGCAGAAATAGCTTTAGCCTGGTTACAATAGGAATTTTTATCATAATTGTGTTCATTCTTCTTTTTATTTTACGTCGAAAACGATAAATCCTCTTATTCTTACGGTATTGATATTTTTATAAAAATTCTAAAATTTTTTTTTTTAATTTGGATGCCCCTTTTTTTAATTTCATTTACACTATATATATAAAGGGTTCATTCCTTTAAGGCCTGACTAATTCTTGGGTCATCTTTAGCTGTAACTTCGGCCCCCTCTGAAGTTACAGCTTTTTTTATATTCAATAATTGCTTCTACTGTAAAAGATATAATATTTACACAATCTTAGTGAAAAATATAACAAGATTGCATTTCAGTTTGTTTACACTTATACTTTGGTCAAATTCACTTACCACTCACCAATCCAAAACTAAATGAAAAAGTCCCCTTACGGGAAACTGTTTCCTGTATACAATGTGTATTCACGAGGACCGTGAATTATTTTAACACAACCAATTTTAATTTTTTTAGAGGCATAAACCAACGAGAGGAGTAAGAATGACTAAATTAATCCGACTATACTCAGCACTTTTTTCTGTGCTACTGTTATTTGCAGTACCAGCATTTGCGCAGGATGAGATTCCGGAAGAAGTAGAGATTAGTGGTAATGTGGTTGATGAAAATAATGAGCCATTACCCGGTGTTAATATTCAGCTAAAAGGTACTTTTATTGGTACTTCAACAGATATTGATGGAAATTTTTCTTTTCATGTACCGTTTTTAGAAGGCGCAGAAAGAACATTGTCATTTTCATTTGTAGGCTATCGGACAGAAGAGGTAAGTATCTCGAGCAAATCTACAGGTATCGAAGTTGTCCTTTATGAGGATATCTTAAGAAGTTCAGAGATTGTTGTAACAGGCCTGGCCACATCTGTAAAAAGGCAAAACTTGGCCAACTCTGTGGGTACACTCGATTCCAAAGAATTACTTGGGGCACCAACCCAAAGCATAGAATCTGCTATGGCCGGTAAGATGCCGGGTTTGGTTGTTAGCCAAAATACAGGGGCACCGGGTGGCGGTGTTTTTGTTAATTTGCGTGGTGTATCAACCATCGAAGGTAAAACAGAGCCACTTTATGTTGTAGACGGTATGATTGTTAATAACTCGGCAACACAATCAGGGGTTGACCGGATTACCAAAGCTGCCGGCGCGGGAAGTAGCAGGCCACAAGGCCAGCCGGTAAACAGGATTGCTGACCTTAATCCGAATGATATCGAAAATATTGAAGTTTTAAAAGGGGCCAGTGCAGCGGCTATTTATGGCTCTAAAGCTTCAAACGGGGTAATTATTATTACTACGAAACGGGGTAAAGCAGGCGCTACCAAAATTAATGTTAGCCAAAAAACAGGGTTTAGCTCAATTCTCCGTAAAATTGGCGCACGTAAGTTTACAGCCGAAACGGCTGAAGCATATCAGGCAGGTGGTGGTGATCTTTTCCGTAAGAATGGCAATATCGATTACGAAGATATTCTTTATGGGGAGACTGGTTTATTATCTGAGTCCTCTGTTTCAGCATCTGGCGGTGATGAAGCCACTCAGTTTTATATCTCTGCATTAAGAAAAAATGAAGACGGAATTGTAAAGAATACGGGCTATGAAAAACTCTCTGCAAAGGTAAACCTTTCGCACCGCTTTAGTCCGCGTTTAAAACTGGATACATATTCCAGCTTTATCAACACCGAAGCCAACCGTGCGATCACAGGAAACGATAACTCTGGGACTACATTTGGTGTGGCCATGGCATTTACACCGGGCTTTGTTGATTTAAGGCCAAAGAATGGTATTTATCCGGATGGGCCGGGCGGTTCGAACCCAATCCATACACGCGATGCGCTGATCAACCGCGAGACAGTTTACCGTGCTATGAATTCTGCAAAATTGACTTATAATATTCTTCGTGGTTCAGAACAAAACCTTGATTTCATCTTTCAGGGTGGATTCGATTATTATTCTCAATACAATAAGTTATATGCACCGGCAGAGCTCCAATTCGAAAAATCGGCCAGTGAACCGGTTACGTCGATTGATGGCGAGACAAGAGCGTTAAATACGACAGCTTATTTTAATTTTGTACATAGCCTGGCATTGGATAATATGGTATTTAATACAACTGCGGGGTTCCAGTTGGAAAACCAACGTGTTGATAACCTTATTGTAGAAGCCCATGGCCTTCCGCCGGGTGAGGCTAATGTTGATTTGGGAAGCACAGTGACCCCTTATCAGTTTGTAGATAAGAAATATGACCAGGGCATTTTTATTCAGGAAGAAATTAGCCTTGAAGATAAGATATATCTGACTTTTGGTATGCGTGCTGATCGCAGTAGTTCACACGGAGATGTGGATAAGTTTTATACTTATCCCAAGGCCTCCGGTTCTATTCGCCTTTCAGAATATGATTTTTGGGAAAGCTTAAATGATATAACAAATGATTTTAAGCTGAGATTGGCTTGGGGACAAACAGGTAGCTCACCTCCTTCTAATTTCAAATATAGTACGTTCCAAACTGGAAATATTGGTGGCAAATCTGGGCTTAAGGTTAATCCTGCGGCTGGAGATCCAAATATTAAACCGGAAAGAACAACAGAGCTGGAATTTGGTTTTGATGCCGCTTTTTTTGATGGTTTGATCGGTACTGAGTTTTCATATTATACTCAGAACATTGAAGATTTAATTCTACGATCGGCTTTACCACCGTCATCAGGTTTTAGCAGCTTTTTTACCAATGCGGGCGATATGACCACAAGTGGGATTGAATTGTCCTTAATTTCTTCACCAATTAAGACGAGTGATTTCCGTTGGGACACACGGGTAAATTTCTCAAAAACACAATCCGAAATCACCAAGCTAAATGTTGATCCTTTTAATAAAGGTGGGTTTGCCACATCTCTGGGAACTTATCGCATTGAAGAAGGAAAATCGCCTACAACTATTATCGGTAACGATAAAGATGGCAACGTTGTTGATTTGGGTGATGAAACACCTGATTTTGAAATTGGTTTTTCCAACAGTCTTACTTTTGGGAATTTTAATTTTAGCTTCCTTATACACTGGAAAGAAGGCGGCGATGTGATTAACCTGGGTCGTTTTCTTACTGATTTAGGGAAGGTGAGCGATGATTGGGAAAAAGTAAAAGTGGATGTACTTGATGATAATGGCAACAAAATCGGTGAGACCACACCGCGTTTACGTGGTGATTTTGGAACCGCCCCTTGGATAGAGGATGGCACATATATTAAATTACGTGAGGCGAGCCTTACCTATAATTTTGATAGGGAAATGGTTAACAGCATGTTTAATGGCGCATTATCGTCGTTAAATATTGGCCTTTCTGGACGGAACTTATTTGTGATTACCGATTATTCTGGATATGACCCCGAAGTAAGTAACTTTGGTAATGTTGCGATTGGCCGGTCGGTGGATGTGATTCCATTCCCTTCAAGCCGTAGCTTTTATTTTAATGTATCACTAGGACTTAACTAAGGAGCAAAGAAAATATGAATAATATTAAAAGAAACGTATATATAATACTCCTGGCTTTCTTTTTAGTTAGCCTGGGGTTAAACAGTTGTAAAAATCTGGATTTTCCAAGCCCAAATGACCCAGATATTAGCAATCTTCCAAGCATACAATGGATGGTATCCGGCGCGGAGGCAGAAATGCGGAACGAGCTGGAGATTTATCTCCGTGTCGTGGAAACTTTTGGACGGAATGCTTATTATTTTGAAACAGCGGATCCACGTTATACAGGCGAATTATTAACAGGGCCGATCGATGCCGGTGGCTTTTTACTTAACCGTCATTGGAACGCCCGCTATAGGGTCATTAAAAATGGTTCACTAATCCTGGAGAATTATTCGGATGATAAAGGTGCAACCGGATTCGCGAATACAATCATTGGTTATCAATTATTAATGTTGTTAAACTTTACGGATGAGAACGGTGTTAAAATTGTATTTTCGAGGGACATAAATACACCGTTTGTAAACAAAACAGACGCATTTAAGGAAATTGAAAGATTATTGGATGCAGGTTTTGATGATTTGAATGCCGCTGGTGATGCTTTTTCATTCGAACTCTCTAGTGGGTTTGCTGATTTAAGCACACCTGCAGAATTTGCCCAGTTCAATCGGGCGATCAAAGCGAGGGTACTCGTTCTTCAAAGTAAATATGCCGATGCTTTAACAGCTTTAAGTGGCTCATTTGTTGATGAGGCTGGTGATATGAATACGGGCGCTTATCATGTCTATTCCAATGGCTCTGGTGATCAGGGCAATAATATGTGGGAAGACCCGACAGCCCCAACAATTAAACTATATGCGCACCCTTCGTTTAAAACAGAGGCGGAGGCAGGTGATACCCGTTTCAGTTCTAAAGTAACGGAAAGGGCAGAGGCGGCCAGCTTTAATAACCTGGAAAGCAATTTAGCAGTGACAACGGTTTCCGATGCTTATGGTAAGGTGCCAATTATCCGTAATGAAGAATTATTATTATTAAGGGCCGAAGCAAATATTGGCTTGGGTAATAATGCCGCTGCTGCTTCTGATATTAATGCAGTTCGTGCCGCTGCTGGCCTTGCTGCTGTTGATGTTGCAGCTATGTCTGCGGATGATGCTTTAAGCCAACTGTTACATGAAAAGCGCTATTCGCTTTTTATGGAAGGACAGAGATGGGTTGATATGCGCCATTATGGTAAATTGGATGATTTACCAAAAGATAGGGCGGGTGACATTGTTATAGATAAAATGCCACGACCCGAAACAGAAGTTCCTGGTAATTAATAAAATTAAAAAGCCCTCTCAGTTTTGAGAGGGCTTTTTTGTTATAAAAATAATTTAAATTTGTCATTCTGAGTTGTTTTTTAACGAAGAATCTCTTGCTCGAACCTACAATCAATTTCTTTTCCCATGTTCCAAATCTCCGGGTTAATTCTTTAAATAAATCTAAGTACCATTTACAACTTTTAGCATTTCTTTGATTGTTTTTTGCGGGTCTTCTGTTTTATAAACCCCCGACCCGGACACAATGAGTTCTGCCCCTGCATCAGAGATTGCTTTGATATTTTCCATTTTTACACCGCCATCAACTTCAACCTCGATGTGTGTTAAGCCACGTTCGATTAACAACTGTTGGGTTGCGCGCAGTTTGTTTAAAGCGTTGGGGATAAATCTTTGGCCGCCAAAACCCGGATTGACCGACATGATTAAAACCAAGTCTACTTCTTCAATAATATCAGAGATGGAAGAAAGCGGTGTGTGTGGGTTTAATGCTACGCCGGCCTTTACATTCTTTTCTTTTATGGCTTGGATGACACGGTGCAGGTGCGGACATGCTTCTACATGTACCGTTAAATAATCTGCCCCGGCTTTTGCAAAGGCATCAATATAGTTGCCTGGATTTTCGATCATCAAATGTACATCCAGCGGTAAATTGGTCACCGGCCGCAACGCTTTTACAATTAATGGCCCGATAGTAAGATTGGGTACAAAATGTCCGTCCATCACATCCACATGGATCAATTCTGCACCGCCTTCTTCAACCATCTTTACCTGTTGACCGAGATGTGCAAAATTGGCAGCAAGTATGGAAGGGGCAATTTTTCTAATTTTTTTTTGCATATTTTTCCATTTGTTAATTATACGTTTTGAAGTGTCATACTAAGCGCTGTTTTTTGTAGTCGAAGCATCTTATTCTAAACACCCTTTTCTGCTACTTCAGCTACTGCTTCGGCAGTTAAGCCAAACTCCTTATAAATCTCCTGATAAGGCGCCGATGCCCCATAGCCCTTTATCCCAATAATCTTTCCTGTGGAACCAACATATTTGTACCAGGTCTGATCGGATGCTGCTTCAATGGCAATCCGTGCCGCAATATTTTTTGGTAAAACCGATTCTTTATACGCTTCATCCTGCGCATCAAAAATTTCACAACATGGCATGGAGACCACACGTGCGGCAATATTTTTATTTGCCAAAAGTTTTTGCGCATTCAGGGCAATTTCTACTTCCGAGCCGGTCGCAATAATTATAACTTTTGCATTCTCCGCCTCAGAGAGTACATACCCTCCTTTTTGCATATTTTCCAATGCTCCTGTTTGTCTCTCTAAATTGGGCAGCTTTTGCCTTGTTAAAATAAGTGCGGATGGCCCTGTTGTATTTTCAATGGCACTCTGCCAGGCCCATGCCGTCTCAGCGCCATCAGCGGGGCGGATAACATTTAGGTTGGGGATTGTGCGCAACGAAGCCAAATGTTCAATGGGTTGATGCGTCGGGCCGTCTTCGCCAAGACCAATGGAATCGTGTGTAAAAACATAAACAACGCGAATACCCATCATGGCCGAAAGCCGGATACTGTTACGCATATAATCGGAAAAAACCAGGAAGGTACCGCCATAAGGGATAATTCCACCATGCAGGGCAAGGCCGTTCATTATCCCGGCCATGGCATGCTCGCGGACACCATAATGCAGATAATTACCATCATAAGCATCGCTATTAACTACCTTGCCATCTTTAGGGAATGTATTATTTGAAGGCGATAAATCGGCTGAGCCGCCAAGCATTTCATATAGCCCGGGAGTAATCGCATCCAATACTTTTCCGGAAGCAGAACGGGTTGCCAATGCTGAACCGGTTTCAAACTGCGGTAAATTTTCAGTCCAGTTTTCAGGGAGTGCATTTGTCATAATCCTGTTAAATAAATCAGCTTTGTCCGCATACTTATTTTTATAAGAGTTAAAATTTTCTTGCCACGTTGCCTGGGCAGAGGTTCCGGTTTTTTTGGAGTTTCCTGCAAATTGGGCAACATTTTCACTTATATAAAAAGATTTATCTGATGGCAGGCCCAGTTTTTCTTTTGTAAGGATTATTTCATCGGCGCCGAGTGGGGAACCATGTACACCGGATGTGCCCGCCTTATTTGGACTGCCAAAACCGATGGTGGTTTTACAAGCGATAATGGAAGGGCGGTTGTCGTTTTTTGCACTGGAAATGGCCTGGTCAACCTCTTCATGATCGTGGCCATCGATACGTTGAGTATGCCAGCCATAAGCTTCAAACCTTTTTAAAACATCCTCGGTAAAAGAAAGGCCTGTCGGGCCATCGATGCTGATACTGTTATCGTCATAAAGTAAAATAAGTTTGTCCAGTTTCAGGTGCCCGGCCAAAGAACACGCTTCGTGGGAAATCCCTTCCATCATACAGCCATCACCGGCAATTACATAAGTGTGGTGATCCACAATTTTATTTTCAGCTGTATTAAAATGTGCAGCCAACCTTTTTTCGGCAATGGCCATACCTACAGCATTGGCGATGCCTTGCCCCAATGGCCCGGTAGTTGTCTCTACGCCGGCGGTATGTTTATATTCTGGGTGGCCGGGGGTTTTGCTGCCCCATTGGCGGAAATTTTTTATATCTTTCAAAGAAAGGTCATAGCCGGTTAGATGGAGCAGGCTGTAAATTAACATGCTGCCATGCCCGGCAGATAGAACAAAACGGTCGCGATTGGCCCAATTTGGATCTGTGGGGTTATGTTTGAGGTGGCGCATCCATAATACGCTTGTTGCATCGGCCATGCCCATTGGCAGCCCGGGATGCCCGGAATTTGCTTTTTGGATGCCATCCATCGATAAACCACGGATTATGTTGGCCATTTCTTTTAATTGGTTCAGTTCTAATTCATTTATGTTGGATTGCTGGCTCATCGTCTTATTCCTATATGTACTTTTTATTTTTGATAAAACCAATTTTACAAAATTTTTTGGAAAGGTGACACATTTTATTATTGTAGTTTTCTGTAATTATCATCAAATTAGTTTTGTCTATAAAGTCCTTCGAAGCTGTCATTCTGAATCGTTTTTTGATGTTGAAAATCCCGCATTTTATGGCGGGGAAGAATCTCGTTCTTCTGTCACTGTATAGTCCTGAAATAGGTTGACTAAACCAGTCAACTAAAACCAGGACAAAAAATGAGCAAAAACAAGCCAAAGAGATATAGTGAGGTTTTCAAGAGGAAAGTTGTTGCCGAAGTTCTTGAGGGCGTGTTCACAAAAG
>JAJRVW010000106.1 GCA_024277115.1 Calditrichota bacterium | reverse complement strand
TTTCTTTCACTAATCCTATATTTTGATTTTCTCTTTTTGCCATGTTTTTTCCTTTGTTTTTTTGGTCAAACTAAATTTAGGAAGGACATGGCAATTTTTCACATATTTGCCTTTTTACACAAATTTAAGGACGCAATCAATTATTTGCGCTGGAAATTATTCAATTGAGTTTGTAAATTGTAGGTGACCTATAACTCATTCCAACAGAATTTTAGTAAGCAGATTAATTTTTTACAGGAGACCTTAGATGATACAATCTCGCAGGATTATTTTAGTTTTTGCACTTTTTATTTTTTCCGTTATTTCCACCCGGGCAATTGCCCAGGAATACGGCGTATTTGAATATATTATCGAAAAAGCTGAAGGCTCCGCTGATGAAGTTGCGGCGGCAATCGTACAAGCAGCTACAACAAACGGTATATCCGTTTTGGCTGAAATAAACGCCGGCGTACCAGAAGGTTGTACTTTTAAAGCAAAGGTTGTCATCCTTCTCGATTCATCCTATGCGGCGCAAATTATGCATGCCAATTCTAAAACAGGCCCTTTTGCCGTCATAGACCGGATTAATGTTTTTGAAGACGAAGCAGGCACGCATGTTTCCATCGTAAACCCACACTCCATAAACCGCACTGTTTTAATGGATGACAGAAAATATGAAGAGATGAGTGAAAATCATCTTAAAAATGTACGCGCACTTGTAACCGGCGCCGTTAAAGGAACGGTTTCAACAAAACAGTATGGTCAAATCCGTGACGAAGGTTATATCTCTAAAACGATGGGCGTTATGGCCGGCGGGTTATTTGAGGAAAAGATAGATAACCTTATCACTGTTCCCAAAGCAAACCTTGCCGAAGTTGCATCAAAAGTAAAAAACAGCCTCAGTACACCGGGCCCGGAGTGGGGTTTGCACCAAGTGTATGAAATCGATTTCCCACAAAATAATACAATCGTTTTTGGGGTGACCGGCGCAGCCATGGAAGCAAAATCTTTTGATATAGTTGAAGAAGGCGGCGACGATTCCCGCAATGATTACGACTATCCCGGATTGGCACACGCGGGTTCTTATCCTTTTCAGATCGCACTTGTCCAGAATGGCAACAATGTCGATATCCGCCTGGTGACGGCCATGTTCCGTATGAAAATATTTTTTGAGGATGCCGGAAAATGGGCTTTTATGAAAAACATGGGCATGCCCGGTTCCCTTGCTGATGAAGTAGAAGATTCCCTTAACAAAGGCTTGGGCCTAAACTAATTTATTATCGGGAACCCGGCTTACCCCGGGTTCCATTTTTTTCATTCTGAGCATCCCTTTGCACCCTGTTCTAAATTGCACCTATTTTTGTAAATTTGTCATCCTTTTAAAACCGATAAAATTATTGCCCTAAATCTCTGACGCGCCCCAAGAAATAAAAGGCGTATTCTTTCTGTTTGATAAATAATGTACCGCAAACCAACAACCTACTCACAAACCTTAGGAGGTTTTTATGCAAGCTTTAACAGGAACAGCAGCACGATATATATTTGCCATTCCATTTGTTATCTTTGGCCTAATGCATTTTATGGCTGCAGGAGATATGGCAGGCATGGTACCGGCTTTTATCCCTGGTGGCGTATTTTGGGTATACATCACCGGACTTTCACTTATACTGGCCGGTGTAAGTATCATCCTAAAAAAGAAGGATAAGCTGGCAGCTTTACTGCTCGGCATTATGCTTGTCATTTTTGTATTGACAATACATATCCCCACTGTTATAGGCGGGAACCAAATGGCCATGGCACAGGTACTGAAAGACCTTTCTTTGGCAGGGGCCGCTTTTGCATTTTCAGGAATGGGATCAGATTGATCACGATTCGATTAAACAATCCCCGGTCTGGTTCCGGGGATTTTACATTTTACTAAATTGGCCTGTATACCGTTACACATTTTACAATCTTCAAAAAATCCCGTACATTTTGTTACACCTTATCTGATGAGGTTTATATGTCACCAATCCGAAAAGCACAAGTTGCCGGGACGTTTTATCCCGAAAGCCCAATCGAGCTTCAAAATAAAGTAGAGCAAATGCTTTCCCAGCAAAACCCGTTGGGCATCAAAAATATTTGTGGTTTAGTTGTACCGCATGCCGGATATATTTATTCGGGCCAGATAGCGGCAAAGGCCTATAAACAAATTGACAGCGCTGTATATGATAATGTTTTTATAATCTCACCAAGCCATTTTGATTATTTTGACGGCTGCTCGATATTCAACGGAAATTATGAATCGCCTCTCGGCCTGATTAAGGTAAACAGTGAAATCATCGAAAAGATTGCCGGGTTTGAGGGGATGCAGATTTCCCATCTTGGCCATCAAAACGAGCATTCTCTCGAAATCCAACTTCCCTTTTTACAACAACTGATTCCAGGGTTTAGTTTAGTCCCAATCGTGATGGGCTCACAAAACTATGAAACCGCAGATAAACTGGCGCGGGCCATTCAAGCTGTTTTACAATCTCCAGAATATAGCAACCAGAAAAACCTAATTATCAGCAGCAGCGACCTTTCCCATTTTCATGATCTGAAACAGGCACATATTTTAGACAAGGTAATTTTAGACGACATAAAAGAATTTGATCCTGAGCGGTTGAACCGCAATATACTGGAAAAGAAAACGGAAGCATGCGGGTTCGGGCCGATATTGGCGGGGATGATGGCCTGCAAGCTCTTGGGTGCCACCCAAACTAAAATCTTAAGTTATGGCACCTCCGCCGATGTAAATAATGACGAGAGCCAGGTTGTAGGTTATTTATCTGCCCTCTTCTATAAAAATTGAGGTTTATAAAAACAGGTAAAGAATAACATTTCGCAAAAAAAAAAGGCTGCCCCCAAAAAGAGACAGCCTTTTAATCTAAAAAGAGTTTAACGTAATAAAATCATTTTCTTAACAGATACTTTTTCTCCTGCTTTTAGCTTATAATAAAAAGTACCCGACGCCACACTATTTCCAAGATTATTCTTTCCATTCCATACAACTTTGTGGGCCACCCCGGCTTTTAACTTTTTATCATTATAAAGGGTTTTAACCAGCTTACCGGTTATATCGTAAACCCTCAATGAAACCGAAGCGCTTTTATCCAGGCTAAAACGGATTGTTGTAGTCGGGTTAAATGGGTTTGGATAATTTTGCTGTAGACTAAATTTATTAACCGTAAAATTAAGGTCACCCAAGGCAAGGGTTAAATCCTGGATTTGTAAACTGTCGATAACCCAGCCCCAACCTGTTTCCAGTTCGTCAGTAAATAATTTAAAACGGATTAAAATCGTATCGCCGGCATTGAATGTGTCGGAAATATCAAGTTCATGCGTTTTAAAAAGTTTACGGTACAAAGTAGATTGTGTCCACGCGGCTTCCCATTTTGGATCATAACGGGCATCATAACCATCTGCCAGAGGCAACCAGTCGTTTCCATTTTTACTGCCTTCAACAACAACATAATCCCAAAATTTTTCATCGCCAAACACTGTGCCAGGGTCGCCCGGCTCTACGATGGCAACATCGGCATACGACATGCGTGCATCGACGGCGCTTACAACAATTGGTTTTTTAAGGGTGTAAAGATAGGTCGTTTCATTTTCATAATCGTGTGGCGAATGAATCGCTTTGTTTAAGAACCCAAAAAGGCGCTTAATCTCAAAATCGGTTCCGAGGAAATCCTGCGATGGATCATCTTCAAAATCAGTCAGATAAGAATTAAGCGGGTTTTGGAACGAGAAGACTTCCAAATAAATTTTCTTAGAAACAAAAAAATCACCATTCTGATAAGAATACAGACGTACTTCAATTTCAGAAGTCGAATCTGCCGTAAAACCCACATGCAATGTACTGTCAAAAGGGGTATCATTAAAAACAGTACTGATTGTTACACCATCAACACGAACCTGCGTAGAATCGTATACATCCCGAAATTCGGTCCCGAGCGCAAGGCTGCTTCCATCATAGGCTACCGTGTTTAATTTTGGGGCCAATGGTGCAGGAGGAGGCTCGTACCCGGCAAGCTCTGCCTTGGTAATCGACCAAATCCCGCGTCCGTGGGTAGCAACCACAACCTGATCGTTTACAACCACCATTTGATAAATGGCCACATTAGGCAGGCCATAATTTGTTGTATGCCAGCTCGCCCCATTGTCTGTACTTTCAAATAAACCAATGCCCGTTCCCGCCCAAATAATTGTTGTATCGTAAGGCATTACCACCAGGCTGTAAACGGCTACATCCGGGAAGCCGATCGTGCTGCTATTACCATCTCCAAATCCTGAAATATCTTCCCATGTTTGACCTAGGTCTGTGGTACGGACAATTTTTGGCCCGGCGGCGAATGAATAAAGTAAGTAGGCTGTGTTACGCTGGGTTGGGTGTGTTGCCAACCCTGTTATACGCCCCATAGGAAATGGTAACGAATTGGTTTCTTCAAACTCAAAACCACCATCCTGAGAAACAAAAGCGCCCAAATTATCTGAAACTGTTTGTGCTGTCCAAACAATTTGTGGGTTAACAAGCGAAATATTAATTCGTGAGAAAGTACCTGTACCGCTAAATCCATTCGGCATTTTAGTTAAACTCCAGTTGGCAGCAAAATCTTCTGTACGCCATACACCAGATATACCAAGTGCAAATACCAAACCAGGATATTGTTTTGATTGGGCCAGTTTCGTAAAAAAAGGCGCCTTATCGCTTCCGGTATCCTTTAAACCATTTGTACCGGAACTAAAAGAAACAGCGCCATTTGTAGAGCGTCCAATTCTATTAAACTGGCTGGAAATTAGCACCTTTGACCCATCATCATATTTCCAAACGGCTTCATAACCATCACCACCCCACTGAAAAGTCCAAGCAGTCGAACTATTTGGGTCTTCGGGAGAAACATACGTGCTATTGTCCTGCATCCCTCCAATATATCTATTTTCACCATTTTTTTTATCAATACCATAAAATTGAGAGGTATTAAAACCATTTTCTGTGGTATTAAAGGTAGCACCTTTATCGTCAGAATAGACTACACCACCATCATTACAATTAATCATACGAAAGGAACTATTTGCTTCATCCGTTTTAATCATCACAATATTATGTTGGTCTGCGTGGACACCTTTCGAATTACCATGGCTATCAATAATTCTTGTTGTAATGATGGTATTATCTGTATTGACACTTATACGCCAGATATCAATGCCCCCAACAAAAACGTCATTTTCATCAAAAGGGTTTACATTTATGGTATTATCATACCAGGCTTGTCCCCCAAGCCAGTTAAAATCGCCTCCATCTTTTTCAGAAGCAGCCGTCCAGCTTTCACCAGAATCTCTCGAAATATAAAGTGTTGAACCTGTACCTGAACTACCGCCTTCGGCTGACATATATAATCGTGAAGTATTCGATGGGGCAATTGCAATTTCCAAACGACCATATGACCCACTCACCGGAATTGTAGACCAAGTTTCTCCTGCATCTTTGGATTTAATAATTCCTACACCATTTACTGTAGCATAGAGGTTATTAAAATTTAATGGGTCTGAAATTAAATGCTGAATATTATTTTTCCAGAAATCATATATTGAAGCTGAATAAACTTTTTTCCAATTTTGCCCACCATCATAACTTTTATAGATTCCTGGAGTAATAGAAGAGCTTCCCAAATAATCTGTAATTGGCAATGTTGCTGCAAGAACAATATTTTCATTTGCAGGATCTACAATTAATCGCATAATATTTTGAAAATTTTCATTTATAGTGCTTGCCAATTGTTGCCACGTAACACCGCGGTCTGTAGTTTTCCAAATACCATTCCCATCAATCTGGTCCACATTATAAAAACCTTCACCTGTTCCTACATAAATTACATCCGGGTTGGACGCCGATTGTGCAATAGTGCTGGTAGCAAGATTACCAATATCCGGTGTTAATTGGGTCCAGTTTTGCCCCGCGTCTATTGTTTTCCAAACACCTCCACCAACCGAACCGGCATACCAGGTATCAAAATTAGGGTCATCGGGGTCAACAACCAAGGCACGTGTTCTACCAGAGACATTACCAGGGCCTCGCTCTACAAAAACCTCACCATTACCAGCTTTATTTAAAGATTGTTTTTTTGAAAACTCTGCAATATTCTTAACATTATGTGCCTTCAACAACGCTTTGACACGATAATTAAAGTCGTATTCCGGTCTCTCTTCACCATCACGCGTACGGATACCTGTTTGCCACTCTGCAAATTTATTTGGCTCATCTTGTTTAACAAGACCCTTCACTTTCCTCTTCCTTTCAGACATCATTACAGTTGGCCCTGCTTTTTGCGCAGACTTCGCCATAATCCGCTTATCCAGCTCGACTAAGCTGCGCGACGAACTCTCCATTTGCGGTAAGAACATTACTGTCAGCGCCGTAAGGCTCAAGACAGAAATAGCAAGGGTAATGCTTTTCTTCATAGGGTTCTCCTGTTTATTGATTTTTAATTTTCTTTTTTAATTGCACATCATAGATATAAAAGTGGGCATTGTTTTCCTGCTCAATTGAAACAATCCCCGGAATAACCTCAACTTTTATCTGATATTTCCCAATCCACTTTACCGAACCATTGGGAAGGTTGTCTTCAAATACAATCTCGTTTTTTTGATTGTCAAAAAGTAAAAAGTGCAGTGGCTGGTGCGGGTTTAAATTTGCTGAAGGCTGCTGATTGTAACATAGCGTATATAAATTGTTTTTATTTTCTACAAAATTGACAGGCCCGGAAAACTTCTCTTTTGCAATAGTTTGTACCGACATTTTCGCTGCTTTGTTTTCTCTGGAAGTATGACAAGCCATTAGAATAATAAGAAGAGATAAAAATATTTTTTTCATTGGATGTTTACAAACCCATTTTCAATGACAATTATAACAATTTTAAGTAAACGCAAATATCAAAGCTTTGTGAACATTTTACCTGCCATTTGCCTAACAGCGCCACTCAGCTCCAAAGTAAGCAAGGTTGTTAGCGCTTCGGTTGTGGATATTCCGGCTTTAATGGCCAATTGGTCGATATGCAGGGCATCGTTGCTGAGCAGATTGTATAATACTTTTTCTTTTTCGTTTAGCTTTGGTTCCGGCCGGGTAGGTTGGCCTAAATTTAGTGAAAGTTGCCCTAAAAGCTCTGAAGTAATATCGTTTATTCCCTGAACAAGTTTAGCGCCTTGTTTAATTAAATTATTTGTGCCCGTACTTTTGCCCGATGTAACCGGGCCCGGCACCGAAAAAACTTCGCGGTTTTGATCGATCGCGTACATGGCTGTTAACAACGCCCCGCTTTTTGCGCCCGCTTCGGTCACCAAAACCCCGAGACTTAGGCCACTGATAATTCGGTTCCTTTTAGGAAAATTGCCTGCTTCCGGTTTTGTGCCAAAGGGGTATTCTGTAACAAACAACCCTTGTTTTTCGAATGCTTTAAGAAATTTACGGTTTTCTGAGGGATAAACTATATCCAGCCCATTGCCAAGTACGGCTATGGTTTTCCCGCCGGATTTTAACGCGGCACTATGTGCGATTGTATCCACCCCACGGGCAAATCCGCTGATGATTGTCAGATTATTTAAGGCCAGGTCCAGGCTTAATTGTTCAGTGATTGTTCGGCCATAGCTTGTGGGTATACGCGAACCAACAATCCCAATTGCTTGTGTGTCTAAGAGTTTTACATCGCCTTTTACAAATAAAAAAGCAGGTGGGTCATAAATGCGTTTTAATCGATCGGGGTATGCTTTATCCCAAAAAGTTAATATCTGGACATGCTCTTCATCAAGAAATTTTAACTGGTCCTGAACAAATTTATCGTTAATCCCCGCTTTTATTTTCTGTGCTGTTTTTAATTCTATTCCCTCCACCAAAGTCAACGAACGCGCAGACGCATCCAAAACTTTTTGAGGACAGCCAAAATATGAGATTAGTTTTCGCATCCGTGCCGGGCCGATTCCGGGAACGGAATAGAGCGCAAGCAAGGCCTCTGTAGGAAATTCTTGCATGGGATAAAAAGGTCCTAAAATAAAAGTTGTTGCCTGCATAGAGATTAAATCTATTTTCAGGCATGGCAGGGAGATTTAATTATTAACCAGAAACACTTCTTTAATCTATTACCAATCACTTATCGTGCCGGACTGGTCGAAGCAGGACAAAGCAACCGTACTCGAACCGTACTAATTCCTTATTCAAAATTTTCTTCCAGCTCCTGTGCTTTTTTTATCAGCCGGAAAAACTCGTCTTTTAATTGTTCAACATTTTCACCGGTTACTGCCGAAATTTTTATGATTTTAATCTCAGGCGCCAAGCCAAGATCAATCTCATCACCGGCTATGTCTGTTTTATTTAAAACAACCACCATGGGCTTAACAGCCAGTGCCGGGCTATACTGCTTCAGTTCATTTTGTAAGGTTTTTAACTCATCGGCCGGATCATCGCTGGTAATATCTAAAATATATGCCAGTGCGCGCGTGCGCTCCACATGGCGTAAAAACTGGTGTCCCAGCCCTTTTCCTTCGTGCGCGCCTTCGATCAGGCCGGGAATATCGGCCACAATAAAACTAAAAAAATCTTTATAGGGCACTATGCCGAGGTTGGGCGCAAGGGTTGTAAAAGGATAATTGGCTATTTTGGGCCGTGCTTTAGAAAGTCGCGAGAGCAGCGTGGATTTTCCCGCATTGGGGAAACCTACGAAACCAATATCAGCGATACTTTTTAGCTCCAGTTCCAATTCACGCTTCTCGCCGGGCAACCCAACTTCCCATTCCCGCGGGCTTTGGTGGGTTGGTGTTGTATAACGGGCATTACCTTTACCGCCACGGCCCCCTTTTGCAACGACAAAAGTTTGGTTATCCTCGGTAAAATCCACAAGGATCTCGTCCCGTCCCACATCTTTAACAATAGTCCCTATGGGTACTTCCAGCACAATATCCGACGCTTTTTTACCATGGCAATCAGACCCCATCCCATGTTGGCCACGTTTAGCTTTGTATTCGCGCCGGTAGGTATAATCCCGTAAGGTATGCAGGCTTTTATTGGCCTTTAAAATGATACTGGCGCCACGTCCTCCGTCACCACCGTCCGGGCCGCCTTTATCGATATATTTTTCACGCCGGAAACTCATGCAACCACTGCCACCATTACCAGCGCTCACGCGGATTTTTACAAAATCTATAAACATTTAATTTCTTTCCTGGTTATTTTTAATGAAATCGCAAAGCGTACATGTGTCCACTCTAAAAAGGTCGTTTAAAGATGCCGTCACTCCCGATATATGGGAATTCCATTGTTTTGCATTGAAGTTAAGGATACTGATCCCGCCGATGACGGGACAGCATGACGGCTTATACCTTTTTATAGTGGACTCATACATAACACAAACCAAATAGTGCTTATCTTTAAAGTAAGGACTTACTGTTTTGTCATGCTGAGGTGTTTATTACCGAAGCACCCCAAACCGCTTAAACAAAAGGCTTAATGATAGTAGCATGCGGCTCTTTCACATAGTGACCACCACGTGGCGCAAAAAACGACTTCCCGAAAAGCACTCAGGGACAGGCAGAATAACACATCCACACGACTTTATGGACGGACACTAACTAGCGAAAATCCTTTCAAATTATTAACAAAATAAACTTTAAGTTCAACCCCGCCCACTTACGGCGGGGCAAAGGACGCCCCGGATAAAACCCGAGGGTTTCGTTTCACTCAACAAAGAAAGATTAATAATTTATTAAAAAATAAAAAAAATCTGCATCTGCGTTTAAATGTTTTTCAAGCCAATCCCCTGCCCCATACGGTTTCATAAAAAAGTTGTCCCGATAAAAGGCATCGAGGATTCAAAGAACGAAGAGACGGGTTCTAAGTTCTGGGCTGTAAAGAATAACGTGAGTTCGATATAAAAACTTCTAAAATCAATGTTCGTTGATCCCTGTTCGATATTCTTTTGATTTAAGAACAAGGAACGCCGGTCAACGATTGATGATTTCTTAAACCACATCCGTCCATAAAGTGCGAAAAGCAGCTCACCTCAGTCCTCTCCAGCAAGGAGAGGAAGCCCCTTTTCCTTACGGGAGGAAGGGTTTGGGCCGTTGATTTGCCCCGTACAGAACACGGGGTACAAAAAACGTTCAAACCGGTTATATGTTTTTAGTATCCCGATGTTTTACAATCGGGGCTGCTGAGTATAACCCGCAAAAAATGCTTAAAGCGTACCCGAAAAACCAAAACGGTGCGTATTTCCAAGCAGGTTATAGTTTGAGTATGCATAATCAAAACGAAAATTATTTACATAAATCCCTATACCGCCGGAGAGACCGCCAAAATTAGTTTGTTCAATTGTTTTAAGATCGGAGTTTAGGCGATTGTCATAACCCATCCGTAAACGTACCGATTCGCTGATGGTAAACTCACCGCCAACAGACAATTGCCCGACCACGTCTGAGAAGGAAACAATATTATTGAGCCCGGTATTGGAAACGGTAATTTCCAGCGGAAGGTGCGCCAATTTTTTTGATACACCAAGCCGGACACTAAAGGGAAGGTTTTCCTGTGTTTTATTGTAATATTCTGTATTGGAGCCCAGGTTCTGTACGGCCAGGCCGATATAAAGATCGTCTTCGAATGGCACATCCCAGATCAAACCAAAATCGAGCGCGATGGCCGAGGCGTTGTAATCCTGGATTTGTGAGTAAACATATTTAAAGTTTACGCCATAACTAAAACCTTGGTCAAAATGATCGGCCCAACCGGCCACCAAGGCCAGATTAACGGGTTCAAAGGAGCCTATTTCGGCTCCAATATCCGTCGTTTTTTTTATGGTCCCAAAATCCATATAAACGATCGAAGCGCTGAGAACGCCCATATTTTCCACCTGTTGCGAATAAGCCAACATACCGCCGTTTATATCCAGCAAATAATTGGTAAAGTTGAACATATACTGATCGGCTTCATAATAGGCCATTCCCGCCGGATTTATTAAAAGTGACCCCACATCACCACGGGCTGTACTAAACGCATTGCCCATGGCCGCTGTGCGTGGATTAAAATCGGTGCGTAAAAATTCAAATGCGCTGGTAAGCTGGTCACCGGCAAAGGCGATGTTCACAAAAAACAGTATGGCTAAAACCAAATACGATTTTTTCATAATTTTCTCAGTAAAATAATTATTCTATTCTTTAACATTAAGCTTTTAGTATCCTGCCGTGCCCTTTTAGCGGCTTTCTTAAGAAGTTTTCCTTCGACAGGCTCAGGGTGACAGGGTGTTTTAACCTTTACAGACCCTAATAAAGCAATTCTTTTATCTGCTCACTATGGGAAAGCAAAAAATCTTCGAAATCGACCCGCTGTACATTTTGCAAGGGTTGGCCTAAAAAGCGCGATCCAATTTCCTCAAATTTTTGTGGAATATCGCTGACATAAAACAAATCGTCCGCTTCCCGCGCACCTTTATTGAGCAAATTATTTTGTGCCAGGGTTTTTTCCACAAACCGCGCCGTCTCAATACCGGAATCTACAAGCTTCACATGGGAACCCACAACCCGTTGGATCGCATCGCGTAGCAAAGGATAGTGTGTACAACCCAAAATCAGGGTATCGATATTCCGGTTTAGAATGCCCTTTAAATATTTTTTTAACGCCAGGCTGGTTATCTCGCCCGCCAACCAACCCTCTTCCACAAGTGGCACCAATAGCGGGCAGGCTTGCGAATAAACATCCACTTTAGACCTGGAGTTGGATTTAACTTTTTCGGCATAGGCGTTACTGTTTATTGTGGCCGATGTTCCAATCACGCCGATAGCGTGTTTTTTAGTTTCGCGGATGGCGCCCAAAGCCCCGGGCAAAACCACGCCCACCACAGGTACATCCAGTTTTTGTTTTAGCAAATCGATGGCCATGGCCGAAGCGGTATTACAGGCAACCACAACCATTTTAACACTTTGGCGCATCAAAAACAGGGCATCTTCCAAGGCATACTGCTGCACAAGTTTTTTAGATTTTGTGCCATAAGGGATGCGCGCCGTATCCCCAAAATAGATAAGTTGTTCGTTGGGCAATTTAGCCCTTAATTCTTTTAAAACGGTCAACCCGCCAATACCCGAGTCAAAAATACCAATTGCTTTTTTTTCCATTAAATCGCTGCTTCAATATCTTTTTTATATTTTTTAATGCCTTCAAAAACGGCCTGGGCAATTTTCATCTGGCTGGCGTTTTTCTTTAAAAACGAACCTTCTGTCCTGTTAGATATAAAACCCATTTCCACAAGTACGTTGGGCATTGTCGCGCCCACCATCACCCAAAAGCGGCCCTGCTTTACCCCACGGTCTTTTAATCCGAGCGGTTTCAGTTTGTTGGAAAATGAATTTTGAATAACCGATGCAAAATACTGACTTTGTCGAATAAAAGCACTTTGGGCCATTGTTGCAAGGATAAAATTTAGCCCTTCGTAATACTCACGGTCTTCTTTTTGCTCAAACTTTATGGAAGCGTTCTCTTTTAAAACGACATTCTGCGCCTGTTTATTCTTGTCTTTATCGGCGCTCAAAAAATATGTTTCAAAGCCACGCACCCGTTTATTATTATTGCTGTTACAATGCAGGCTGATAAATAATTTTCCGCTGTTTTCGTTGGCTATTTTTGTACGTCGCCTTAAGGGAATAAACACATCTGTTTTACGGGTATAAACCACCTTGGTGCCCGGCATATTTTTAGAAATCAATTGCCCCAGCTTTAAGGCAACGCCCAATGTTATATCTTTTTCTTTTAGGCCATTATGCCCGATCGCGCCCGGGTCTTTGCCACCATGCCCGGCATCGATGACGATTGTATCGATCATCCATTCTTTTTTTTGTTTGTTAAGCTCTATCTGCGCTTGCACTTCGGCTTCTACTTTTTCGTTGGTGCGCAGGTTTACAAAAAAATCTTTTTGGCCGGGTTTAATGACCAGCTCCCGCGATAAAATCTTGCGGTTTAATTTAAAAGCCAGCGAAATGATTTGGTCAAAACTGATTACCTCAATTTTGGAGATCACGCCACTTGTTTTTATATGGCGGATCATCGTGGAATCAACCTTTCCACCGTACACATCGATGTGCAGCCAGCCATTGGCAATCTTTAAGGATATATCTTTTTCGGTAAATTGTTTTGATGCATTTATGGTGATTAAGGTGCCATTTTCTTTAGAATCGATTTTAATACCGGTGATATTTACATCCTTCATGCCCAGGGTAAAAATCAGTTCCTTTGTATCAAAACTAAAACGGTGAGCCGTAAAATGATTAAATAAATCGACCAGCATCTCCGCAGGGACCCACAGCTCGCCATCGTGCCAAATTGGTGTATAGGGCAGTTGGTAGGCATGGTCGTTAAGGATAACAAAATTATTCCCGGATGTAAACGTGGCTTTATCGCTGCCCACATATAAAACTGATTTTTGTCGGGAATCGTTGGTATAAATACCGTATCCGGTTTTGGCCACAAAATCATTAAGGGAAAAATAAACCTGGCCCCATTTTACAAAATACGGTACCTGCTGAAGCGTTGCGCCACCTTGGCCCGTATCGATAATAACCGTTTTATTTTTGTTTGCCTGAACTATAAAAGTTGCGGAAAGGTGTAATAAACTGGCAGTAATTAAGACTAATAGATAAAACTTCTGTTTCATTTAGTTGTTTTCGGCTTAAAGATTATGGAAGAACAGTGTTTAAAGTACAGAATAGCTTAGATTTATTCAAATGAAACTATCGTAAAAAAGTTCTGTATGTCATCGAGTAAACTATACTTTCATATAAACCTTTCTTAACTTTAGCATCTATTGGGCAATCAGGAAATTACTCTTTTTAGGAGTAGACAAACCAGGAGTTATTATGGCAATTTTAGAAGTTGAATCCATCTTTAAAAAATACGGTGATTATATTGCCGTAAACAATGTATCGTTTTCTGTAAAGCAGGGTAATATTTACGGGATTCTCGGGCCAAACGGGGCGGGTAAAACGACAACGATCCGCATGATTATGAATATCATCGCGCCCGATTCCGGCTCTGTAAAATTATTTGAGCAAGAAATGAGCGATGAACTCAAATCACGGATTGGCTATCTGCCAGAAGAACGCGGCCTGTACAAAAAAATGAAGGTGCTGGACGTACTGCTGTTTCTCGGCGAGCTGCACGATATGTCCAAAGCGGACGCGAAGGCCAGCGCGCTTAAATGGCTGGATAAATTAAACCTGACCGAAAATAAGGCCAGCCGGGTGGACGAACTCTCCAAAGGGATGCAGCAAAAACTGCAAATTATCGGCACCATTATGCACAACCCGGATTTGATTATCCTGGATGAACCCTTCTCCGGCCTGGACCCGGTAAATGTGAACCTTGTAAAAAATATTATGATGGATTTAAAAAATGAGGGCAAGGCCATCATGCTTTCCACGCACATGATGGATCCAGCCGAAAAGCTGTGCGATGATATTTTGATGATCAACAAGGGCAACAAAGTTTTGGACGGTACGCTGGACAATATTTTGGACGAGTACGGCAAGAATTCTGTGCACATCGAGTTTAAAGGCGATGGGCAGATTTTTAAAGAAATTGACTTTTTAGAAAAGACAGACACCTTTGCCAATTATGTGGAAGTGCAGCTTAAAGAAGGACACAGCGCTTCGGAATTGTTAAAGCTGATTATTGACAAAGTCGAGGTGACATCATTCCAAACTATGAAATCGAGCTTAAATGAGATTTTTATTGCCCT